>JBJMGS010000017.1:0-18626 GCA_045807785.1 Pyrinomonadaceae bacterium | reverse complement strand
CTCGTCTTTCGCGCGCATTCCGGCAGCTTTATTCAGCTCGGAGGTTCGCGTACGCAATACAATCCACATCGGACACAAGAGCAGTGATAAGGCACAAGCTTTTACAACGGTTCTGCACAGATGGTTCGAGCAAGCCCGCCCATACCTTTTCAGCAACTTAACTTATTCTGAGTTTTCGCCGAAGCCCTACAAGGGCAATATCCCTAAAATAAATACACAGAAGTTGGCGGACGCGTTTGACCGATGCTTTGCCAATACCGACCAGACTCTCGACACGGCCTTACGACGGCAAGCCACGCCGCACAATCTTTACTTCAAAAAGAGCGCATACAATTGGCTTAACTTTTGTCGCGAGATGCCGCCATGTTATGACTCCAGAGGGCGCAGGATTCCGCATACACAATTCGGCGACATCTTTTTCGCGGATAGCGAGAGCCGAGACCTGGCATTCCTCTTTTTGAATGGCAAAATTATGCTCACATTTTGGGCGATGGCTGGCGACGACTTTCACGTCGCAAATTGGATGTTCACTGATTTCCCGCTTAACCTGAAAAAAGTTTCAGAGGAACATCGAAAAAAACTATTGCCGCTTGTTGATGAGCTCGAAGAGGTGATGGTGCAGAACACTTCATTCAAGTTGAATGCGGGAAAAAAAGTCGGCAACTACAATCTCGCTAAGTGTCGTCGGGTGACAGACAAAAGTGATGCGATTTTTGCCGAACACCTTGGGTTAACTGAGGTGATGCCGGATATTGAGTTAATGTACTCACAAATCGTCAAAACTAACTTTTCAGGAGACGAAGAATCAGAAGATGAATAACTTTTGATTGCACACCGAGATAACTCATTTAGAAGTTAACTTGCTTCTTGCTGCACATTGCAGCTTCACGTATAGGGAAGAAGCTTTAGCCGTAGTGCAGCTGTTTACATGAGCGTCAGAGACTCTTTACTAAACCCATTTGATTGCACCGAAACTCTCGCGACACTCAGCCGTCGCACATTAGTTTCGCGCATTATGGCCCTCGGCAATCCGAGCCTTCTACAGCGTGATACCCTCGGGCTTTTCTGCTCAGCGAGGTGTCCGGGTAGTTTAATACTCAGATTCTATGACGTATTGCGCACTTTACGCGGCGAGCGGCAAACGATCATCAGCGGGTTTCATTCTCCTATTGAACAGGAGGCGTTGCTGACGCTGATGAAGGGACAAGGCGGCGTCATCATCTGTCCTGCGCGCAGCATCGACAATATGCGCGTTCCGCCCGCATGGCGTCAGGCGCTCACAGACAAGCGCCTCCTAGTGCTTTCGCCTTTTGCCGCGAATGAAGAGCGAGTCACCGCGCGGCTCGCCGTCCGGCGCAACGAATTAGTCGCGGCGGTCGCCGACCGTGTACTCATCGTCCACGCAGAGCCGGGCGGCCGTACTGCCAAGCTGGCGCAAACTATTCTCGAACGCGGGGCGCGGTTTCTCACACTTGATGCGCCTGAGAACAGGCACCTGCTCGATCTAGGCGCAGAGCCTTTCTAAAAGTATTTAGCTCAACTGATAGTTCTGCCCTCTTAAGCAAGCTTGTTAGCTAAAGTTTGATGGGCCGGGGGCTCCGTATAAACCGTCTTGTTGTTCGAGCGCCGGCGCGGGCTTTAAAGATGGCGCGTCGGCGAACGTCATCCGGCGGTAGATGCGGCGCGTCGTTATCACGTCCCTGAGACAGTAATCGCGAATCGTTTTATGCTCCCCGCGCGCGAACAATTCGGCGATGCGCGAGCCGTCGCACTCGCCTGTTTTGGGGGATTCGAGGCCGAGCACGCGCGCCAGTCGGTCGAGGCTGATGGTGTCGCGCAGGTTCCACTTCTCCCACTCGCACATCGTGTCGTAGATGGGTTGATCCCTGTAGCGCGCGAAGTTGAGGTTGATAGAAGGGCGCACGCCGCAGACAACAGAACGTTTGTAGATGAAACGCAGATCGAAGTTGTAGATGTTGTGGCCGACGATGCGGTCTAGGCAGGGACGAAAAGTCCGCATCATCTCCCAGAAGCCGCACAAAATTTCGGATTCGTCATCAGTGAAACGGCCGTGCTCGCGATCCCAACCGAGCACGCCCTTCACGGGATTTCGCCCGCACCCTTCGTCAACAAAGCCTATGCAGAGCAGCCGTCCTGTGTCGCCATTGAGTGAACTGCGCTGATTATCCCGACCGGCGGAAAGCGCGCCCGTCGCCGCAGCGTCGAGTGCCGGAGCACCGCATTGCCGTTCGAGTCCTGAAGAGTCCGGCACGCGTACGAACTCTTCATCTGCGCGCTCGGTTGTGTGACCGGGCAGGGTTTCACAGTCAATCGTAATAACGCGGCGTTTGATCATCGGGAGTTGAACCTTCCAGACTGATTTTGAGTTTGAGCGCTTTGTATTAACCGAAAAGTCGAGCCCTTTCGTCTTCAGCAGGCAAAATCGCTTGCCGGGGCGTGCAGACCGCACCGCACGCCTGTTTGCGGCGCGGCGTATGCGACGATGACGAAGGACGGGATGCGCGGGTCTGTCATGACGCTGGTGCGCGCGGGGAAACGTCGTCGCAGGTTAAGGAGAGCGTCTACCTTGACGGGGTATGCGCGCCGACGTGCGCGGCCGTCAGTCGCCGATTTCGCGAGCCGATTGGCGGCGCGCGCCTTTTCGAGCAGGCGCTCGGCGTTCTTTGTTTCGAGTCGCGTAAGAATCTGATTGAATGTCTGTGATTGCGTCCTCGGCCGCTTCATACAACTCATCTCTCCCCTCTAGCTTCTGTTAATGGAAGAGGGTAGGGAAAAGCGGAAACGAGTTTTCGAAAAAACTTTTCCTGCGAATTCACTCTTCGGCTTTCGGGCAGGTGAAGAAGTGTGCGCATCGCGGGCACTGATGGTCTGAGACTTCGGGCGGGAATTCCCCAGCGAGGATGCCGCTGATGGCGTCGTCGTAGTGTTTGAGACGTGTGTTGATGGTGCGCCGGCTCAAGTTGAGTTCGATGATTTCGTCGGTCGATAGGTAAAGAACCTCGACGCGCGGGCGAGCTTGGGGGAAGTGCTCGGCGGCCAAGGTGTAGAAGAGCGCGTAAGCGTCGTCGTCGGGCGCTTTGGCGGGCGGGCGTCCCGTGCGCGTCTGGCGGAAGAGAATCGACGCGCCGTCCGCTTCCTCTATCAATTCCACATAATCCGGCGTGAAGCTGACGAACGCGCCGGGGCGTTCAATCATCCACGTTTGATGAAAGAGTCGCCCGCGTGCGCGCGCATAGCGGCGAACGGCGCGCTCCACCATCAGCGCGGCCTGCTCCCGATAGAACGATTCATAAGCGTGCCTGACGGGGCCTTTAGCCTGCCAGAGGCGAATAAGTTGTGTTTGCGCGTTCTCTTGAAAAGTGTTGACCGAGTCTTCCGTCAAACGTCCCGCTGCGCGCTCATCGGCGAGCCACGCGAGCGTCTCATAAACGCAAGCGTGGAAACGCAGGTAGGCCGTCCCTTCGCCCCGGCCGCTCAAGTAAAGTCGTTGTTCGTAGAAAAATTTGCGCGGGCATTTGAGATACACACCGAGTTGTCGGTCGGTGAAGAGAGGCTTGGCGCCTGCTGTCTGCCGCGCGGACTCTGAGAGGACATCAGTTACGTCCCGCTCGATTTCAGTAGACCATGTCGCCGCGCTGTTGGCGGCTCGCGGTAGACTCTCTTCGATCTTTTCGAGAAGCTCTGAGGCTTTACTGTTGTTACCACCGTAACGCTCGGCGCGTGATAGGCAGAGTTGGTCGCGCGCACGCGAAAGAGCGACGAAGAACAGGCATTCCTCTTCTTCTAAATACTCATCTTTTCGCGTCCCGTCAGCGCCGCCTTTCTCTTCAGCCTCGTTCGCTCCTTCGTCGCCGCTGAAAAAAGCTTCGACCATGCCGGCGGGCGGCGGGCAGGGTTCGTGTTGCCGCTTTGCCGGGAAGTGTCCTCTGCCGAGATACGGCAGGTAGACGCACGACCACTCTAACCCTTTGGCGCCGTGCACTGTGGTTAAACGAACCGCGTCCAATCCTTCTGCGGAGACGGGAACCGGACGTAAGCTCTTGTCTTCGGAAAGACTTTTCAAGCGGCGGACGTAACGCAAGACAGCACGTCGCGCGTCCGTTTCGTTTGTCGCTTCGACCGCGCGCGCCCCTTCGTTGTGGACGAGTTGCAAGAGCTGATAGACGGCCAGACGCTTCTGCGTTCCGGCGCTTGAGTCGTCGGCGAGCAATGGCGCGAGATAGTGACTGTGGACGAAGAGGTAATGTGCGAGCATCTTCCACGCCGACTGTATATGTGCGATGCGAGCGAGATGTCGCGCCAAGCGCTTGAGTCCTTCCGCGCTCGTGTTGCCTTCTTCGCTTGCCGGGGTCGTTGCTCCGTTCGTCTCAGTTGTGACCTCTCCCGATTCGTCATTTGCGAATGTATCGGCCGCCCAAGTTGTTCTCAACGACATGAGCGCACAGGGAAATTCACGTTTCGTCTCTTTCGCGTCTTGAAGAATCAAGCGAACTTCGCGGAGCGGAATGTTGTATTCGGGGAAACATGCGACCCTTGGGAGCGTGCGCCCGCTCTCGTCACACGCGAGGGCGACGAGGGCCAGAAGGTCGCGCACTTCGCTTCGCTCGAAGATGTCGCCGAGATAGAGCGCGGGCACGCCCTCCGCTTCGAGCGCCTTAGCAAATTTAACGAGCTGCGAGTGTTTGCGACAGATAACCGCCTGGGAGCGGAAGGGGATGCCGCGCTCTTTCCGTGACTTTATCAACCGCGCCACTTCGCGCACTTCCGCGTCAGCGTCCGTCGCAATCTCGAAGCGAACAGCCCTCACTTCGCTTTGTGTGGCATCGCTTTCATGACGGTGCGCGTGCCATGCGCAGAAGTCTGCGCGCTCGGTCGTCGCGTCCGCCTCTGTTTGGTCATCAGTTGCCGGCAGCACGCGCATCTGCGAGCCCACTGCGGAGACGAGACTCACAATCGGTGGTAGCGAACGGTAGTTGACAGTCAAGGCCTGAGTGCGCCCATGGGGAAAGTCCTTGAGGAAGTGTCGGACTTGCGCGGGCGCGGCACCGCGCCAGCGGTAGAGAGTTTGCCGAGTGTCGCCAACCACCCACAAGCCTTCTCCACGATCCGTCAGGAGCCTGAGTAGCACACCGCATGCGCGGTTGACATCCTGGTACTCGTCAACCAGTACGTGACGGTACTGCGCCCGAACCTCCGCCTGCACGGCCTCCTGCTCGCGCAGCAGGCGCACGGTACGAAAGATCAGGTCGCCGAAGTCGAGCAGCCCTTCACACTCAATATGACTTTGGTAAAAGTGATAGACGCGGGCCACCTCGGCCGCGCGCTCGGCTCTGCGTATTCCTTCCACATCGCCCTCGCTACGGGCGCGCGTGAGCATCGCCTCCGCGAGTTCCGCGTACCTGTCGGGCAAGACGAGTTCGTCCTTCGCGCGTGAGATGGCGGCGAGGATGGCGCCGAGATGCATCGTCGGCTCGTACAGATTCTGGTAGTGGTCAAGGCTGAGTTGCGGCAGGTGGCGTTCGAGGATGAAGAGCGCGTCAACCGGGTCGAGAACGCGCGTGCGGGGCGGAAGCTCGGCCTGCTGCCAGTAACGACGCAGAAGCTCAAGGCCGAAAGCATGAAACGTGCCGATCCAAATCTTCGGCGCGGCGGCGTGCGCAAATCTTTCGACGCGCTCACGCATCTCCTCCCCAGCTTTATTGGAGAAGGTCAGGGCGACAATCTTATCAGGCGGAACGCCCCCATCGAGTAGGTGAAGAATACGCCCCACGAGCGTGCGCGTCTTACCTGTTCCGGGGCCGGCGGCGACCATCAGCGGCGTATGCTTGCTGTGGGCCGCCGCGCGCTGGCTTTCGTCGAGCGTTAGGCATGTTGCTTCCTGCGTTGCGGACACGTCATCCGCCTTTGGCGCGATGAAGGAATCTTCAATGTTGGGAGTGAGCAGCGCGTAGGCGAGACTGTGCAGCACGAAATCGAGCGCCAACCCGAAGCGAGAGGCGATCTGCTCGGCGTTCAAATCCTCTTCAAGGTACAACCGGCGCAACTCGTCACCCGGCAAGAGGAATTCACGTGCGAAGACGTTCGCCTCCGTCTCGCGCCGCTGGTGAGGGCCGTAAGCCTCTATACGCCCCTCGCCGTACAGCGATTTGTCTTCCGAGTCAGTAAAGTCAACATCCTCGCCGGAACAGAGCGACCCGCCGTTATGCAGCCAGTGATGGGCGAATTCATGCGCTTGATAGTAGAGAGCCAGCCAAGGGGTAGTCTCGGCGTCGTAGTAAATGAACCCGTCGTCCAGAGTCGCCTGCGCGCCGTAGAGCAAGGGGTCGCCGGAGGGTAGGGGCACGCGCACGAGTCCTGTCAAAGATTCAGCACAGGCTAGAAATTGTGCGGCGGTCAGCGCGCCGGAGGACGAGTGCTGCGCGGCGCGCGCGGCGTAAGCTTGCACTTCACGATGACGCAGACGGGCCTGAGCGCGGATGTAAGACCAGTGAGGCATCTGTACGAATCTGGTTTAATACTCAATCTTCAGGGCGCATTTTGAGTTCACGCCACTCGGTTTTCTGCGCCGCATCCATCGTTAAGTCCGTCTCGACGGCTTCAAAGAAGTCTTGCCGGTCAGACATCTGCGGCGTGGCGTCGGCGCGAAAAGATGCCTGAGACGCGAACTGCGAATTGCCCTGAAGATATGCGGCGACGGCCTCGAAGCTGCGCCCCAATTCTGCACCTATGCGCTCAATCGCTAAGCGCGGAATCGAAGCAAAGTGAATCAGGCGGCGGTCTAGCTTGACGATCAGCGGCACGCTCAGGCGCGTAGCCGACGCGACAGCCTGAATCGTCAGCCCGCGAGCCTCGGCCTCCTTTCGCAGCCCGGACAGCGGCGCGGGTTCCACAGGCGTGACCGACATTCGACGCGTGGCTAACAGGCGGGCGGCCGTCTCCATTCCGCGACGGACGATGACCTCTTCTTCTGTGAGGCTCTCGCTCTCCGACTGACTCTCCACGTCAGGCGAGTTTTCGATGATGCTGCTAGTGGCAGCTGATTCCGCGAGCGCGTCGGCCGCGTGCGGGTAGCGCCGCATGAACTCCGTCAGCACGGCGTAAGCGGAGCGCGCCGACTCGACCGCGTCGTCACCCGCTTGCTTCGTCGCTTCTTCACGACGCAACAAGTACGCTTCGATGACTTGCTCCGGCGTCGGCAGCGTTTCGACTCGTCGGTCGTCGCTCATCTCATTCCCTCACGCACTTCAATCGAGCCACGTTCGTACAAGCTTGGGAATCCTTACGTCAGGTTGCGCTTCGGCCCCGCTCTCTACTTTCCTTCGCGCCAACGGCGTAGCTTTGCTTCGGCATCCCTCAGCCGGTTGCGGACAGTGCGCGGCGTGACTTTTAGTTGACGGCTGATTGAAGGCTCCGTCGGCGAATCCGACTCTATCTGCCAGCCGTCAAAGTGGCGCAGTATGAACGGCTCGCGCAGATGGCTCGGGAGATGTGCGAGTGCGTCACGCGTCATGATGCGTTCTTCGGCCGACAGCGCACTTTCGTCGGCGAGAGTGTCAAGCAGATCAACCTCTTCCGTCCTATCGTCGCGCGTGGAGGCGACGCTTTTTGCTTGCCGCTCGCGTTCTTGAAGGCCGCGAAACTTGCTTATCACTCCGTCCGACACCCTTTTGAAGTAGAGTCCGAAACGAACCTGCGCAAAGTCGCTGCGGTCGGAATCCACGTCAGAAAGTTCCGTCAACAGTTGGATCACTATCTCCCCGGCGCAGTCTTCGCGGTGCCATTCGTCAACCCCTCCGCGCCCTATACGGCTCCTGATTACTCTCGCATGCCGGCGCAGCAAAACTTCCACGATGGTATTAGCATCCTCATGCCGCTCGGCACGCACCCTCTCCCGTATCAGATAGCAGAGCGTCTCATCCTTAATGTGCTCGGGAGAATTGTAATCATGGCGTATCTCTGCGGCGAGCGCCTGCTCTTCGAGCGCGAGCGCTCGTCGCACCTGCGCCTCCACCTCAGGCAAACGTTCATAGGACGCGCCTGTACCGACGTAGCGGCGCGTCAGCGGACGGACATCCTTGTTCGTAGAGGCTCCTGTGCGGGGCGGCGGAGGACGCATCGGAGCTTACCCCTTCAAAGTGCAAATAGAAGAGCGCACCGCAAACCGGAAAAACTCCCTCACAGGACTATTCGCGGCTGCCGTACAGGCTCCATTAAAGCAAGTTTAATGACAAAAAGGAACGGCTTTCTTCAACCATCGCCTAACGACGGACGGCTTCGCAAAAAATCCGAAAAAACTTTTCCGGTTTTAGCCTCTCGCTCTTATTGAAAAGAAAAGCCGGCGATTTCCCGGCTGAAAAATAGATGTTCAAATCGTCGTGCCTGAATTATAGTGCCGCTGCTCGTTAAGAGAAGGTTGATAGTCTCAAGATTTCCGCGTCGCCGCTCACGCAATCCAGAAGGCTCAAACGATGGCTTCAACGATTCAAACTTATGACGATTTCTTCCGCCGCGCCTTCGCCGAAGCTCACGCCGCGACCGATGGCCCGTCGCCCTTCGATTATCAAACCCGCCTCGCCCTTAAACCCGCCCTGCCCGCTCTCGTCAACGTCCCGACCGGAGCGGGCAAGACCGCCGCAATAATCGGCGCGTGGTTATGGCGCAGACTGAAGTTGCCGCAGAGCGTCGGGCGGCGTCTGGTTTATTGCTTGCCGATGCGAACGCTCGTCGAGCAGACGCGAGACGTAGCCCAAAAAGCCATCGCCCAACTTGAGCAAGCGGACATTATCGAGAAAGGTCGATTCAAGGTTCACGTCTTGATGGGCGGAGATGTTGACAATGAGTGGGAATCAGAACCCGAAGGCGAGGGCATCATCATAGGCACGCAGGACATGCTGCTTTCCCGCGCCCTCAATCGCGGCTACGCGCTGAGCCGCTTCAAATGGCCTGTTCATTTCGGATTGCTCAACAACGATTGCCTGTGGGTCTTCGACGAAGTGCAACTGATGGGCGAGGGGCTTGCCGCTTCGACGCAGCTTCAGGCGATGCGCGAGAAGATGTACACCTTCGGCGCGTCTCGCTCGCTGTGGATGTCGGCAACGCTCGACCGCGAATGGTTGAAGACGATTGACTTCCGCGAGCAAGTGCCGACGTTTGAGCAGGTCGCGCTGTCGGAAGATGATCGGCGCACGCCTGTGCTGGCGAAGCGTCTTCATGCGAGTAAGTCGCTCGCGCCAGCGCCAAAGGGTTGTCGAATGCCGGAAGGCTTGGCGAGATTCGCGCTTGAGCACCACACGGCAGGAACCCAAACGCTTGTAGTCGTCAACCGCGTCGCGCGGGCGCGCGAGGTGTTCGCGGCGTTGGAGAACGAATGCGCGAATCTCTCGCCGCCGCCCGAATTGAAACTGATTCACTCGCGTTTTCGCCCTCACGACCGGCGCGGGTGGACTGATTCTCTTAGGGAGAAACCGGACGCAGACGGCGCGGGCCGCATCATTGTAGCGACGCAAGTCGTCGAGGCCGGACTCGACCTCTCGTCGCGCCTGCTCATCACAGATCTCGCGCCTTATGCGTCGCTCGTCCAACGCTTCGGACGCTGCAACCGCGCGGGCGAATACGAAGAAGCGCGCGTCTTCTGGGTTGACCGACCGTTGATAAAGAAACTAGAGAAACTGGACGGCAAAGAAACGCTTGATGAAAAGGAAACAGTTCAAGTCGCACGCCCTTACGAAGCGGAGAGTTTAGAGACGGCGCGCAAGCTGTTGCTCGGCATCACATCGGCCGCGCCCGCCGATCTCGAAAGCATCGAATATCACGACCCGTATACGCCCGCGCACTACCCACGCCGCCGCGACATCGTTGACCTCTTCGACACGACGCCCGACCTCTCCGGCAACGACATAGACATCTCGCGTTGGATTCGAGGGGGCGACGAACGTGATTGTTTAGTTGCCTGGCGCGCGGGCGTCGGCGATGGCAAGACGCTCGACAGAAACACCACGCCGCTCTTTCGTGACGAACTTTGCCCGGTGCCGATTCACGAAATGCGTGAATTTCTCAAAACCCGCGAGGCGTTCACATGGGACACGCTCGGCGGCAAACGCGGCGAAGGCGCGTGGCGGGGCGTCAGGCCCGAAGAGTTACGCGTCGGCATGATGTTGTTGGTGGACGCAAGCGCGAAAGGGTACGACGCGCTTTACGGCTGGCGCGGCACAGACGCGCCGAAGAAGCAGCTCGATGTTCCTCCTGTATTGAATAAAGAGCCAGATCAACTAAACGCTTACGGCGGCGACCCGCTCTCTTTCACATCAACAGCGAAAATAAAATACGTGCAAACACTTGAAGCTCACTCGCGCGAAGCGCGCGGCGCGGCGGAAACGATACTCAAACTGCTCACCGGCCTCAATCTCGACGAGACGACGCGCGCCGAAGTTATCAAAGCCACGCATCATCACGACTGGGGCAAGGCGCACGATGTGTTTCAGACGACGATGCGTAAGGGGCTAAAGGGTGCGCCCCCCGGGCTGCAAGATGTCCCCGACCTGCTCGCCAAAACTTTAGGCAACAATCGTCACGAACGTCCGTACTTCCGTCACGAACTCGCCAGCGCCCTCGCCCTCTTGCAAACCGGTGCGAGCGACCTCTGCGCCTACCTCGCCGCCGCGCATCACGGCAAAGTGCGCCTGAGCATCCGCGCGATGCCGGGCGAAAAGAAGCCCGACAAACCAGACATCAAATTCGCGCGCGGCGTACACGACGGCGATACGCTCCCCACTACCTTGCTCGGCGACGGCGTGACAACCGAACCTGTGAGGCTCGACCTTGAACCGATGCTTCTAGGAAGTCTCACGCCCGACAGACATTCCTGGCTCGATCTCGCCATCAACCTGCGCGAACAGTTCGGCGTCTTCCGCCTCGCCTACCTCGAAGCCCTTGTTCGCGCGGCGGACGTGCGTGCCAGCAAGTTCCCACAAGATGTTGAGTGGAGGAAATAAGATGACGCACATTATCAAGTGTCATGGCTGCACGCCTGAGCCGCTTGCCGCTTATCTCAAAGCATTGGCTGTATTGCGTCTCGTCTGTAAACAAGCGGATCCGCAGGCTAAAGGGTGGTGGCAAGGGGATGTTCTTCATCTTGAAACTTCGATCGATCAAAAAGAATTCGTGCGCTTCTTCCTTGAGAAATACAGCCCGACACCAATTGTTGCACCATGGAACGGCGGCAGTGGTTTCCATGAAGGTGATGACATTACAGGGCGCGAGGCGATACGCGCGAGCGTTGACAATCGGTTTAGCGATTACCGTCAAACGATCAACGATATTCTTGCTTTCCCTGAGTTACCCGCAATTGATGAACTCACCATAGCTGATTTCATAGCAAGAGTAGAAATACAGGCAGCAAAGTTGAAGGGAAAAAAGAGGGAAGATCTATTGAGGCTTGTCACTGATACAGAGACTCAGATTAACCATGTTTCTGAAATTCTGAAAAGGGACGCTCTGACTCGGATGACTATTAAGCATCTCGAAGCTGAAAAGAAGCTACCGAAGAGTGTCACGAAAGATGATAAAGAGCGAAGCAAAGCAATTGGGAATTTGCTGAAGCCGGTCATAAAACTTCGCACTGCCATCAAGCAGGAGAGACGCGCGACTGGAAAGGACACTATTGTTCGAGCGTGCCGCAACCGTCTTAACGACCGCACCGTTGAGTGGATTGATGCAGCGGTAAGCATCCTCGACAATGAAAAGGATAAACTCGGCTTTCCGCCTTTGTTAATGAGCGGCGGTATTGAAGGACGTTTAGAGTATTCAAACTCTTTCATGGAATACGCAGCTCAGTTGCTGTTGGAAGACAAAAACGGAAACAGCGAAACGCTACTTCGCAATGCATTATTTGGAACTCCAACCAGCAAAATGGTACGTGCTTCAGTTGGACAGCATAACCCCTCACGCGCAGGCGGTTATAATCAAGGTCAAGGAATTGAAGAAAAGAATTTCCCCATGAACCCGTGGGACTTTGTATTGACTTTGGAAGGAACTCTTGCGTGGGCAAGTGGAGTCGCCCGTCGCCAAAGTACGCGGGCAAACAAACGCTCATGCAGCCCCTTCACCGTTAATGCTCGTGCCGTAGGTTATTCATCTTCGGCTGACAGCGACGCAGGAAAAGCTCGCGCGGAAATTTGGACGCCACTATGGAACCGTCCAGTCGGTTACGATGAGATACATGCATTATTGAAGGAAGGTCGTGCTGAAGTAAAAGGGCGGCAAGCTTCGCACAGTATCGAATTCGCCGAAGCGGTCGCTTCGCTTGGGGTAGATCGTGGCATCACAGAATTTGTCCGTTACAGCCTCCTAAAACGGCGCGGTGATAGCTACATCGCTTTGCCTGCGGGACGATTCCCCGTGACCTATCGCAGCGAAAGCGATTTGGTGCGAAATCTTAACCCATTATTAAGCCAAGTTGATTACTTTCTCCGAAGCTTTAAGAATGAGCCGCCCGCGCGTTTTATCTCGCGTCGTCGGGACGTTGACTCAGCAATTTATCAGGTACTGTTGCGCGGCGGTGCTACCAACGTCAAAGGATTAGTAAGGGCAGTTGGACGCTTGGAACAACTCTTTGCCGAGCGCGACCTCTCTAAAGAACCCAAGCTTCAAAAACCGCTCTTCGGTCTTAATCCGAAGTGGTTGCTGGCAGCAGATGATGGAAGCGTTGAAGTGCGAATTGCCGCAGCACTGGCTTCCATTCAAAGAACCGGCGATGTCGGCTCACTGCGCTCTAACCTCGCGCCGATTGACCCGAAACAACCTTATTCATGGAGCAAAGATAGAGGGCAAACGGCGTGGACGGGAAACTCTCTATCTGCGCGTTTAGCGGCGACATTGCAACGTCGAATGATGGATGCCGCGCGATTGGATTGCCAATCCAATCCCTTATGGGGCGCTGTTTCGTTGCGCGCCGCTGACATCGCTTCACTAATCGAAGCCGATATTAACGAAACGGTCGTCGAAGAATTGTTATTCGGCTTTAGCCTTATTCGATGGGACGAAGCCGACGCGATGGAAGAAGTAGGAAGTGTTCTAAAAGAGCGGTGGGCGCAGCCTGTTGTCGCCAGACCCGTTCTTCGCTCATGGGCGTTGCTCAAACACCTCTTTCTTCCACATTCATTCCGACGCGCGCAAGGCGAGAGGGTTACTGTAAAACCGGAACTGTCCGCCATACCCTTGTTGCGAGCCAATCGCGTAAGCGATGCGTGCAAAATCGCCGCGCGCAGATTATTTGTCGCCGGTCTTAACCCGACCCGCGCCACCTTTCCAGACTCCGGTGACGGGACGCGCCTTGCTGCCGCTTTGATAATCCCGGTGCGAAGATTCGGCGAAGTCTCAAGGCTAGTGCTAACACCTTCTCAAGAGAAACAATAACCACGAACGGAGAGCATTTATGTTTGAACAACTCAACAACGTCCCGCGCTTGCTAATGCAAGTTCAACTGCGACCAATTCAAACCGGCAGAATTCAACCAACCGGATTCGCTGACCTCGGTGCTGCCGTTTACGAGCAGCCGGACGAAGAAAGTCCGAACGGCATGAAACGTATGCTGCTTGTCGAGTCTGCGCAGTCCGTAGCCAACCGTCTCGAACGAACCTGTCTTGACGGCGAAGGTTCACGCATTGCGAAGGAGTTAGAAGGCTTACCGTACATCGTCGCCAAACTAGCCGGACAAATCGAAACGACAACAAGTTCTCTGGTTGAAGCTCATCGCATGAACTCGCCGTTCATCATCAGTAACGAAGAGTTCAAGAAAAACTTCAGCACGAAAGCAAATTACGCAAAGGGATTGCCGCTTGATTGGAAGAAGATTGCGGCGGCGATACTGTTCTATGACCCTAACTCTTTACTGCACGGGCTGTTCATGGCAAATCTTGAAGATGGTCGAGTGCGAACGCCGCGCATGATTACCGGTTTTATCGAAGCGGAAGATATTCATGAAGCAGCGTCTGGCGGAGTTAAGAACAATCCCTTTGATCCTTCCGGCAAAATTCGCGCCGCCAATTACGACAAAGACGTTTACGGCAATGTTCCTTATGCGCGAATGGAATACACGGCGCGGCGCATCACCGCCTACTTCAATTTCGACTTGGCATTACTGCAAGGCTATCAGTTGCCTGATGATGCCCGCCATTTACTGATTGCCCTCGGTCTTTACAAGATGCGCCGGTTTCTTAATTCAGGACTAAGACTGCGGACGGCGTGCGATCTCGCGCCCGTGGACGACATTGTAGTTCAAGCCCCGACGGGTTTTGTGATTCCATCTGAAGCGGACTTGCTGAAACAAGTGCAAGAGAAAATCAGACTTTGCACAGAGCAGAAATTGTTTGTAAGTCCTGCGGTTACTGAACTGGATACTATTGTCGTCCTGAAGAAGGATGAAAAGGACAAAACAAGCAAGAGCGCCACTCCGAACGATGACGACACTGGTCAAGCCGCTGGAATAGCGACGCTTGACGACGGTGAGGAAGAGGAGATGTGATGCTGATAATAGGAATTACCTTTCTGACTGGCCGCTTCAACGCTACCCCACACGGCCGTCACGTTAACGAAGGTGTTCCAGAGTATCCACCTTCTCCATATCGGTTGGTGCGCGCCCTCTATGACACATGGAAACGCAAGCGCCCTGACTGGGATACAAAACGTGTTGAGCCGTTACTGGAGCAGCTATCCGCTTCCCTGCCGAGCTATCACCTTCCCGTCGTCGGTACCTCGCATACGCGCTCCTACTTAAGCGAGAACAAAAAAAGCGTTACCAACAAAAAGCTGGTATTTGATGCGTTCGTAACACTGTCGCCCCGTTCGAGCGTGCTTTTCAAATGGGATGATGTGCATATGGACGAGCATTCCGTGAGCGATCTTGAAGAACTGTTATCGCTTGTTAACTTCTTCGGTCGATCAGAATCATGGGTCAGCGCGCGGGTTCTACAAGATGTCGGCAACATTGATTGGAATTGTTTCCCTGTTGATGAATCAAGAAAATCGGAGGGATTTCAGCTGGTGCGTTTAGCTTGTCCGGTTCCCAAGTCTGACTACATAACGGAGTCTTTACAATCAGAAATTCAAAGTAGTAAAGGCAATAAGGCGACAGCGCGGGGAGTTTCATGGCTTGAAGCTTTATCATGGTCAACCAATCATTTGCTTGTCGCGTTGCAAAGTGAACCTCCCGCTCTCAGGTCGGTATCGTACCTGCGCCGTTCAGATTGCTTTGAATTCATAACTCCAACAACCGCTATTCGCCGCAGCGCAAAAGTTCAGTGCGCTCGGTACGCACTAGAGTCAATCATGCTGCCGCCTGTGCAAGACGCTCTGCCGTTCGCGGAGCAGGTGCGCCGCGCGTTGATTCGACTTCGTGATGATGGGTCTCACTCTGAAGCGATTACGGGGAAAACTGTTGACGGCGTGCCGCTCAAAGGACATCCGCACGCGCATTACCTTGTAACCGACGAAGACGGCGACGGTCGTCTCGACCACGCGACTGTTTATGCCGCGCGCGGGTTTGACCACATGGATGCGGACGCGCTCGGCAGGTTGGAGATTTTCCGACGCGGCAAGCGTCCCGATGTGCGTATGGTACTCGTTGGTCTCGGCGCGAAAGATGAGCAGCAGTTTAGTAATGCCGCGCTTCTGCAACCAACGCGGCGTTGGCGTTCGGTGACGCCGTTCGTGCTGCCACGATTTGCGACGCGCGGGGCAGGGAAGCGTGCGCGGCCGCGCGATACGCCGGAAGCGCAGTTGCGACGTGAAGCGCGTGTGCGCGGGTTGCCGGAAATCATTTCGGTCAAGCCGGTGCCGGGCTATCAAGCGAAGGGGCGTCCGCTTGTGCGGTGGCTTGAGTTCCAGACGCGGAGGTTTAACGGTTCGACGGGCTACGGCGTCGCGGGATTTGAAATCGAGTTTGCGAAAAAAGTAGACGGGCCGCTCGCGCTCGGCTTCGGGTCGCACTTCGGACTCGGGTTGTTTGAGGCGTTGCCGGACGCGGCTTGAACATCTTCGCAGTAACTCCAGAAAAGATTTTACACGTACCTTCCGGTTTTAGCTTCTTCGCCACATTGATGTCAGTAGCGTTAAGGAGCGCATGACAACAATGAGCGATGAGATGGCTGATAGCGTCGAGCAGATTCCGGCGCGGATGATTAACGAATTCGCGTACTGCCCACGACTGTACTATCTGGAGCACGTTCAGGGGGAGTGGGCGCACAACGCGTATACGCTCGACGGGCGGTTCGTGCATCGTCGTGTGGACGAGGAGCGTGGGCGCGTGCCGGAGCCGGCGAAGGTCGTGGAGATGCCGCGCCTGCACGCGCGGTCGGTGCTGCTCGGCTCAGATACGCTCGGGGTGACGGCGCGCGTGGACGTGATCGAGGCGGACGACGGGCGCGTGATCCCTGTGGACTACAAGCGCGGCGCGCCGCCGGACGTGGCGGAAGGGGCATATGAGCCGGAGCGCGTGCAGGTCTGCCTGCAGGGGCTTCTGCTGCGCGAGCACGGCTACGAGTGCGACGAGGGCGCGATCTATTTCGCCGAGACGAACCAAAGAGTCCGCGTCGAGCTGATCGAGTCCCTCGTGGCTCGCACGCAGGAGTTGATAGCGGAAGCGCGCCGCGTCGCCGCCAGCGGAGTGATCCCTCCGCCGCTCGTGCGTTCGCCGAAGTGCCCGCGTTGCTCGCTCGTCGGCATCTGCCTGCCTGACGAAACGAATCTGCTGCGCGAAGCCACGGCCGACCCCCTTGCCGGCGAATCCTTGACCGAGAATGAGCCCTCCAATCTGCCGAAGGCAGAGGCGGAGCCGCGACGCTTGATTCCGGCGCGCGACGACGCACTCGCGGTCTACGTGCAAGGGCAGGGTTACAGCGTGGGCCTGCGCGGAGAGGTCTTGGAAATACGGGAGAAGGGCAAGGCCGTGAGCGACGCACGACTGCTTGAAACTGACCAGCTCTGTCTATTCGGCAACGTGCAGCTATCAGCGCAGGCCCTACATGAGCTCGCCGGCCGCGATGTGCCCGTTATACACATGTCTTACGGCGGCTGGCTGACCGCAGTGACGACCCCTCCGCCTCACAAGAACATAGAACTGCGCCGCCGCCAGTTCAGGGCTGCCGACGACAGGGAGTTCTGTCTTGGGCTCGCACGCGCCTTCGTCTCCGGTAAGATTCGCAACGCGCGAACGCTCCTGCGCCGCAACGCGCGCGAGCTGCCGCGCGAGACTCTTGTGCGTCTCGCCTACGCGCGCCGAGACGCCGAGCGCGCCGGGGCGCTGGAGCAGCTTCTGGGCATCGAAGGCGCGGCGGCGCGCGATTACTTCGCGCGCTTCTCGCTGATGTTCAAAACAGACGAGAGGCGAGACACACTGCCGCTCGAAGAAGAGGATTCCTCCACGGAGTGTGAGGACGAGACTGTTGCTACGCCGCCGGACGAACAAACGTGGGCGCGCTTCGACTTCACCAAGCGCAACCGCCGTCCGCCGCGCGACCCGGTCAACGCGCTGCTCTCGTTCGTCTACGCGATGCTCCTGAAAGACTTGGTGGCGACCCTCGTCGGCGTCGGATTGGACCCGTACTTGGGTTTCTATCACCAGCCGCGCTATGGGCGGCCCGCCCTCGCGCTCGACCTGATGGAGGAGTTCCGCCCGCTCGTCGCCGACTCCGTCGTCATCAACCTGATCAATAACGGCGAAGTGCGCCTGACGGATTTCATCACCCGCGCGGGGGCCTGCGCGCTCACGCCTCACGGCAGAAAGCAGGTGCTCGAAGGCTACGAAAGACGCTTGGACATGCTCGTCACACACCCGCATTTCGGCTACGCGATCAGCTACCGGCGCATCTTCGAGGTGCAGGCCAGGCTACTCGCGCGCCTCCTCACAGGCGAAATAAACTTCTACCCTGCGTTCTGTACGCGCTAACGACCTCACGTCCCGGATGTGTGAAGGAGCTTAAACGATGCGCCTGGCCTACCTAGTTGCCTACGACATCAGTGATCCGAAACGTCTGCGCCGCGTACACCGCACCATGCGCGGATACGGCGACGCCTTACAACTCTCCGTCTTCCACTGCCAACTCTCGGCCGCCGAGCGCGTCCTGATGATCGAAGCCCTGACTAAAGTCATCAACACGCGCGAAGATCAAATCCTCATCGTCAACCTGGGGCCTGCCGAACAGCGCGGGGCCAACAGCATCGAAACTCTCGGCCGGACCATTGACAACGCCTCCACCCGTTGTGCGATTATCGTCTAGTTCGCCGCCGAGGGCTTCACCCGAGCTAAAACGAGTGCTGACCCGATGCCCCAAAGTGCGGCCTCCGCTCGCAGTACCTAAAACACGGCGTATCAGATGCTTAGCCCGAGCTCGCAGAACACTCTCAAATCAGTCCGAGCCCTGCACAGTCACCCCTCGAATTCAGCAGGGAAAGTTGATAGTATGCCGCTACTTACCGCCGGGCCGTTTCCACGTTTGAATGAACGTGGCTCAATTGAAGCGGCGAGTTGAGCGGGGGCTGTCGTCAGTCCGCGCACGACGTTTCCACGTTTGAATGAACGTGGCTCAATTGAAGCGTTCGGAGAAGGATTG
>JBJMGS010000016.1:0-9948 GCA_045807785.1 Pyrinomonadaceae bacterium | reverse complement strand
TCACCTCGGCGGCAACTAGCGCCGGGATGTGCTGAAGGGCGAAAAGCGTGGTCGGGGGTTGCGGCTGCGTAAAAGGCGAAAATCTTAGCTCGGTTAGAGGTTGTCCAGCAAGCAGCAGTTGCCCAGACAGAACTTGGTTCGCCGCATAATATATTATTTTGCCGCCAGCCGCGTAGAGGACGGAATGTTTTTCGTCTGTAGTTCGTCTTTCATAGACCATGCTCGGCCAGTTCGACGGCGCGGATGAGGGCGCGCGCCTTGTTGACGCACTCGTCGTACTCGCTGGCCGGGTCTGAGTCGGCGACGATCCCTGCGCCCGCCTGAATCTCGGCGCGTCCGCCGCGGGCGACGAGCGTGCGGATGGAGATGCAGGAGTCGAGGTTGCCCGCGTAATCGAGGTAGAGCACCGAGCCCGCATAGACGCCGCGCGGCGACGGTTCCAGTTCGCGGATGATCTGCATCGCACGCACTTTCGGCGCGCCTGTCACCGTCCCCGCCGGGAAGCAGGCGGCGAGCGCGTCGAAGCAGTCGGCACCCTCGCGCAAGCGTGCCGAGAGGGCCGTGACGAGATGCTGGACGTGCGAGTAACGCTCGACCGTCATGAGATCGTCCACGCGCACCGTGCCGAACTCGGCGACGCGACCTAGATCGTTGCGACCGAGATCGACGAGCATCAGATGCTCCGCCACCTCCTTCTCGTCTCTGCGCATTTCGGCAGCGAGCCGCGCGTCTTCGACGGCATTCGCGCCGCGCCGGCGCGTGCCCGCGATGGGCCGGTATTCGAGCTGGCGACCGCGGCAGCGGACGAGCATTTCGGGCGACGCGCCGACGATGGAGCGCTCGCCGAGTCGCAGGAAGAACATGTAGGGCGAAGGGTTCACGGCGCGCAGGGCACGGTAAATTTCGAGCGGGGAGGCGGAGACCTCCGCCGCGAAGCGCTGCGAGATGACGGCCTGATAACAGTCGCCCGCGAAGATGTGCTCCTTGATCTCATTGACGGCACGCTCGAAGTCAGCCCGCGCCCAGTTGGAGGCGAAACGCATTCTCGCCTCGTCACTCTGCGATGGGTGATTGTCCGCGCCAGTGGCGCCGCCCGTCGTTCGTGGATGTTCGCCTGCCGTCCGACCGCGTTCGTCAGTCGTCTTATTGCTCTGGCGCAGAGAGGGGGGAAGATCGTCGAGCAACATCGTCTCGATCCGCGCGGTCTCGCGCACGGCTTCGTCGTAAAGCTCGCGCAGGCGTGCGCGGTCGCCGCCCGCTTCGTCCGTCAAGACGGTTGAAGAGATTTCGATCTGCTGGCGCACGCGGTCGAAGGCGAGCACGGTGCGAAAGAGCATGAAGACGGCATCGTCCTCTGCAACGCCGTCGGCGGTTTCATTTTTGTCGTCGAGCGCGGGCTCGAACCAACGCACGGCTTCGTAAGTGATAAATCCGACCGCGCCGCCAGCGAACGGGGCGAGCCCCTCGCGCGCGGCGAGACGGCGCGCACGGAAGTGTTCGCGCACGAAGTCAGTGGCGCGCACGTCCGCGAAAGTTTCCGCCGAGCCGCCGCGCTCGACCACTGTGTCGCGCCCGCGACCGCGCACGATCATCTCCGGGTGCGCACCGAGGAAAGAGTAGCGCGCCACGCGCTCGCCTCCCTCGACCGATTCGAGCAGGAACGAGAACTCTGCGTCGCCCGCCACGCGCAGGAAGGCCCCGACCGGCGTCTGCAAGTCTGCCAGCACGGCGCGCACGACCGGCACGACGTTGCCGCGCGCCGCCTCGCGCTCGAACTCCTCAAATGTCGCGGGCTCTAGTGAGAGCATAAGAGTGTGAATCGTAAATCGTGAATCGTCGTCGAGTTGGAGGTGCAGAGGTTAGTCGCTCAAGTCGGATTAACCTGAACGATTAACGATTGACGATTGACGGTTCACGAGTCCGGGTTGAGCAGCCGGTTCGCGTTGAGCCAGTGGCCGCCGTCGATGACGATAACGGCGCCGTTGACGAAGCTGGCGGCGTCAGAGCAGAGGAAGACGGCGCAGGCAGAGATGTCTGCGACGCGACCGAAGCGCGCGAGGGGGATGCGCGTGCGTAATTTTTCTTTGAGCGGCGCGGGCAGCAGGCGCTTCATGCCTTCGGTGTCTTCGATGGGGCCCGGCGCAATGGCGTTCGTGCGGATTTGGTAGCCGCCCCACTCGACGGCAAGGTTGCGCGTGAGCGCGTCCACGCCCGCCTTCGCCGCGGAGGCGTGCGCCTGCATCGGCGTGCCGACGAGTTGCAGCGTCGCGCTGATGTTCAGGATCGAGCCGCCGCGTTTCTTGAGTTCCGCGAACGACGCGCGGCAGACGTTGAACGTGCCCTTGAGATCAATGTCCACGACCGTGCCGAAGCCGTTGGGTGACATCTCCTCCGCCGCGCAGAGGAAGTTCCCCGCCGCGCCGTTGACGACGATGTCGAGTTTGCCGTAATGCTCGACGGTCGCGGCGACCGCCCGCTCCACTTCCTCGAAGCTGCGCACATCAGCCGCGAACGCCAGCGCTTCACCGCCCGCTTGTCTGATAGTTTCGGCGGCGGGCTCCAGGTGTTCCAACTTGCGACTGACGAGCGTGACGCGCGCGCCCGACGCGGCGAGTGCGCGCGCGACGCCGCCAGTGATCCCCGTGCCGCCGCCTGTGACGAGGGCGACTTTACCGGCGAGCAGGTTGTCGGCGAAAATTTTGTCGGTCATCTTGCTGGACTGGGTCTGGGCGTCCGTGCGAGCGAATGGAACGCGGCGCGAGGAGGTGTCTAGCGCCGCGTGCGGCGCGTGCGCGTCACTGGTTGCTGTTCGACGCGCCGGGCTTGGCGGGCACGGTCACGGGCTTGCCATCGTCTGCGCGCACGCCGCCGCTGATCTCCTGACTGATCTGCTCGACGCGCAACTGCGCGTCCTCGTGCGCCGGGTTGTAGCTGAGCGCGCTCTGGTAATCCCTGAGCGCTTCGGGCAGCTTGTGCGCGTCGTAGTTCGCCGCGCCGCGCCGCACGTAGGCGTTCGCCACCGCCTCGCGCACGGAGTTGTCGTCCGGGCTCTGGGCGGCCTGCGCTTCGAGCTGATTGATCTCGGCGTCGAGTTTCGCCATATCCAGCAGCCCGGTTTGTAAGCCGTTCGTGTTAGCGGCATTGCC
Organism: Pyrinomonadaceae bacterium; assembly: GCA_045807785.1. Taxonomy (GTDB): domain Bacteria; phylum Acidobacteriota; class Blastocatellia; order Pyrinomonadales; family Pyrinomonadaceae; genus JAIVGV01. The sequence goes on along the minus strand of JBJMGS010000016.1, from coordinate 6,802 downwards.
GTTCGACGCCGACTGATCTGAGGCCGACTGATTCGCCCCGGAGCGCGAGCCGCCGCACGCGGCGAGCGACACCGCCAGGCAGCAAACGATAAATGCGAATTTAAGATTGCTCAGGTGCATTGTTGCTTTGTCAGTTGCTGATAGTCAGTTGTCAGTTGTCCGTGGTTAGTTGTTAGTCGCTTGCCTTTTGCTGCTGCACCGTTATCCTGTCACGAATCTTCCCCACCACGAACAACTGACCACGGACGACGGCCAACGGACAGTTTTTACCCCCCCGCGATGTAGGGGCGCGACTGCACGATGTAAAGCTGCCCGCCGCGGTACGCCCACTCAATGTCCTGCTCGCGACCGCCGAAGACGCGCTTGATCTGCGCGGCGGCGCGTGCGAGGCGCCGGATCGTGTCGTCGTTCAAGACGACGCGGTCGCCCGTGATCGGAATCTCCTTGACGCCGCCGTGCTCGTCGAAAGTGAGCAGGCTGTCTTCGTCCGAGCGCGTCAGCACACGCACGGCTTGCGAGCGCGGGTTGAACATGACCTGCTCGGCGATGCGCTGCCCTTCGACGACTTTGATGCCCAAGCCCCGCTTCGCGCTGATGTACACGCCCTCTGCGTTGTCGCGGTCGTAAGGGTCGGTTGTGATCAGCACGCCCGCGCTGTCGGCGTTGATGCCTTCCTGAATGAGCACCGCCGGATAGACTTTGGCATGATCGATCCCGGCGCGCTCGCGCGCCTCGTAAGCCTCGAAGTTCCAGATCGAAGACCAGACGTTCTTGATCGCCTCGACGAGTTTGTCGTCGTCCGTCACGTTCGGCACGGTGTTGTAGAGCCCCGCGCCGTTGAAGTTCGGCAAGTCCTCTGTGTTCGTCGAGCTGCGCACGAAGACGCCGCGCCCGGCAAACTCGGCGTGGTAGCGGCGCAAAACTTCGCAGCGCAAATTCTCGTCGAACTTCCCCGCCTGAACCGCGTCGCGCATTTCTTTGAGGCGGTCACGCCGGTACGCCGGGTCGTGGACGAACTTTTGATCGTCGAGCATCGCGTAGATCGGCTCGTCGAGTTTGTTCTCTTTGACGAACTGTTCGTAGTAGTAGAACGGGATCGTGAATCCATTGGGGACGACGACGCCGGGCAGTTTCGCATTCAAGACCTCGCCGAGGTTCGCAGACTTCGCGCCGTAGGCGATGACCGAGCGCGCACGCTGTTCGCTCAAACTGGCAAGCCGTTTGACGGAGAGATCGAAGCGCGGCGTCATGATGTCGAGCCGTGCCTTGACCCGACTCTGATATTCGCTGAGCACGTTGTTGTCGGCAAACTTCACGTCGTAGCCGCCGGGCTTCGTCTCGAAGACGATCCAGCGCGTGTCGTAGGCCTTAAACAGCTCGAAAGCGTTTTTGACATAAGCGTTCGGCACGTTCCAGCTTTTCGCGAGCAGGTTGATGTGCGCGAGCGGCGTCGAGGGCTTGCTCGTGATGATCCCTGCGACGGGCGGCAGATGCAGCGGCACGTCTTCGAGCACGAGGATTTCGTTGTAGCCGATCTCGACGTGCTCGTCCAGATTCTTTATCACGTGGACGCGACCGATCCCGCGCGCCAGATTCAGCGGCACATACTCCTGCTCGCGCGTGATCTCTGCCTGCGAGACGCGAGCGAGATCTGTGAGCGGCGCGGAGGTCTCGTCCTGCTTGAGCGAGTTCGGCTTGAAGGCGACGGGCGCGAAGAAACTGTTTTTCAGCACGTCGGCGACGAGCTTGATCTGATCCGCCGTGATCGTATCGCCCTCCCAGAACTCGAACGTCCAACGCTTGAGCGGAGTTTGATAGGCGAGCGTGCCGAGGATGAAGCGGCGGTCGGCTCTCAGATAGTTCTTGTCGAAGAAGTCCTGCCCACGGTCGAGCGAGAGATAAGTGCCGTTGACGAAATCGCGGTGGAAGCGGTAGCGGCGCGAGTTGACGTAATAAATCCGGTTCGCGTCCTTGCGGTCGATGACGAAGAGGACGTAAGGCAACGGGTAGCCCGTGTCCGTGTTGACGCGCGCGAGGCGTTCAAACTCGGCTTGCGACTTGAGCGCGGGCAGAGACTTTTCCGTCTCGCCCTGCGCGCGCGCGGAGAGGGGCGCGGCGACGAACGAGAGCGCGAGGAGGAAACTGATCGAAACCTGTTTGATGTGTCTCACCTCGTGTCTCACCTCGCTTTCAACAGCTCGCGGCTTTCGCGTTCGAGTAATTCTAACAGATCATCGACGTGGCGACGCTCCGTCAGGAAGCTGTTGACGTTGGCGCGCAGCGCCCTGCGACCTTTCAGCACGGTCGTGGAAATCCAAGCCTCGCCGCTTCGCTCGACGCGTTGTTGCAAAGACTGTTGCAGCGCGTTCACTTCTTCGAGCGACGCACCGTCGAACTCTGGCGGAACGTAACGAAAGCAACAGACCGCCGTCTCCACCTCTCCGACCGTCTCGAAATTCTCAGTCCCACCGAGGCGCGCGGCGAGATATTTGGTCAGCTCGATCTGCCTCTCGACGATCTCTGCATAGCCGCGCGTGCCGAGTGTCTTCAGAGCCATCCAGACTTTGAGGGAGTTAAAACGCTTGGTGCCGAGCTGACCATAGCGGAAACAGTCGAAGGGCACGTCCTCGCCGCCGCGTTCCTCGCTCAAATATTCAGGTGTGATGTCGAAGGCGTCGCGCAGGACGCGCCCGCCGTCGCGCACGAGCGTCGCGCCCGCCGCGAACGGCACGAACATCCACTTGTGCGGATCGAGCGTGACGGAATCGGCGCGCTCGATGCCCTTGAGCAGGTGGCGATACTTCTCAGATGTTGCCAGCGCGCCGCCGTAAGCCGCATCGACGTGGAACCAGATGTTGTACTCGCGCGCCACGTCGGCCAGCGCGTCGAGCGGATCGACGACGCCCGTCGAGGTCGCGCCCGCCGAGCCGGCCACGCAGACAGGGACGTTGCCCGCCGCGAGGTCGCGCTCGATCTCCGCGCGCAGCGCGTCGATGCTGATGTGGAAGCGTTCGTCCGTCGCGACCTTGCGCAGGTTCTGCCGACCCATGCCGAGAATGTCCGCGCTCTTGACGAAAGAGTAATGCGCCTGCTCGGAAGCGTAGACGATGAGGTCGCCGCTGCCGTTCGCCCGTCGTAGGCCGAGGTCGCGCGCGGTCTCGGCGGCGCGGTCGCGCGCGCACTTGAGCGCGACGAGGTTCGCCTCCGATCCGCCGCTCGTCATCGTGCCGTAACTCTGCGGCGGGTAGCCGATCATCTCGCAGAGCCAGCGCAGGACGCGCGCTTCCAGAACACTCGCGGCGGGCGAGTTGCGCCAGACTGCCTGATTCTGATTGAGCGCGGAGGCGAGCGCGTCTGCCCAGACGGCGGCGGCGAGCGGCGTCGGGTTGAAGAGACCGTAGTAGCGCGGGCTCGGAATCATCATCGAGTGCGGGACGATCTCTTGCTGGAAGCGCGCGAACAGATCATCGGGCGATGTGCCTTCGCGCGGGAGCGGTTCGTCGAACAGTTTTTCCAGTTCCGCGGGTGTGGCGCGCGAGACTACCGTGGCGTCTTCGAGGGCGCGCGCGTGCGCGGCGACGATCTCGACGGCGGCGCGACCCAGACGCTCGTGCTCCGCCGCGAGCGACGCGGCGCGCGTCGTTTGCTCTTGCTGTGCGCGTTCGTTCATCTTCGGCTAAGCTAACTCAGGCGCGGCGGAGTTTCCAAGCGGGGAGTGGAGGATGGACGTACGACGACAGGAGTTTGTTGCCACGCTCGCCGCGCGGGGCGACGAGTTCGGCGCGCGACTCGACGACGCACGCGTTGAGCGGCTGGCAGACTATTTCGAGCTGGTCGAGCGTTGGAACACGCGCCTGCATCTGGTCGCGCCATGCATGCCGCGCGAGTTCGCCACGCGCCACGTCCTCGAATCGCTCTCCGCGATCAACTATCTGCCGGCCGGCGCGACCTTCATCGACGTCGGCTCCGGCGCGGGGCTCCCTTCAATCCCCTGCCTCGTCGCACGCGACGATCTCAGTGCCGTGCTCGTCGAAGCCTCGTCGAAGAAGTCCGTCTTTTTGGGCGAAGCCCTGCGCGCGCTCGGACTACGTGAACGGGCGCGAATCGTCAACGCGCGTTTTGAAGCGGCGGACGCGCCCGCCGCGCAAGCCTTGACGTGCCGCGCGCTCGAAAAGTTTACCGAGACGCTACCCCAACTTTTTGCGTGGACGCCGCCCGGCGCGACGCTGCTCCTCTTCGGCGGTCAGACTCTGCGCACAGCCATCGAAGCGATCACGCCGTCTTGCGAGGAACACCTGCTGCCGGGATCAGAGCGGCGCTATCTTTTCATCATCTCAACTTAGGTCAGGCGATCATCTGTCTCCGTCCGGGGAGTAGTGGTTCAGATGAAGAAAGAAGGAGAGCAAAGACATTTAGACAGGATGAACCGGATGAGAGTCGTGCGACGTCATCATGGGGTTTAACGAATTGCCACTAGCTTGAGTTGAATTGCCACTAGCTTCAGCTAGTGGGACAGGTGCTACAGAAAGTCCCGGCTTGAGCCGAACAGCCGACCCCGCATAGCGTCGCCTTAGTGCGCCAGATTCGGATGGTTTCGAGGTTGAATCCGCGGCGGCTGATGGCGGGCGCTGGGCCGCTTCATGTTACCAAAAAAGTTGGGTTAACTACTCTGCTCGCCTTCACCGACCGGCTCCGCGCTGGTTCTGATATTGGCGATATTCCCGACCCTCGCTTCAAACTCCACGTAGACGGGCTTTTCGTTACGCAGGATGTCAAGAATCTGTGGGTAGTCTTCAGCCAGATAATGGCACGAGATGTAACCGGATGCTTTCTGCGTATCGCAGTTAGGCATCGTCATCGAATTGAGATGAAAGTAGGCCGCACCAATGAGTCTATCGTCATCATCTCGCAAACCTATGATGACCCGGTAGGGATAACCGGCAGCATTTTTGCCCCCGGCATAATAAGCCACGTCGTATTTCTTGATCTCTACAACTGACATGCAAACAAATCTCCTTTCACGGTCGGTAATTTGTGGCGCCAACAGTCGTAACTAATGCCTGCCGAGGATGAATCAACTAACCTATGATTGTAAAGACAAGCGGTGGAGAAATATGCTTAGAGGCATTGGGTTAGATATGAGCAGCAAAACACTTTTGCTTAAATAGTGCAGCTTGTTTGTCCCTGCAAACGCGCCGCCCAACAACGGCATGCGCCCGCCCGCCGACACGAACGCTCTCATGTAAATCAATGGAGCGGGGTGGCGGGTGATGCCGGGCGTTAGCCCGCTACTGTCTAAGCACACGGCAAGAGTGAGAGAAACCATAACCTATGAGCCATACCCTTAGAAACTTAGCGGGAGGTATGATCTTAACGGTCTCAGCATTCTTATTCGTCGTATTTACCGCCTCCATTAACGCGGCTCAAAGTATGGGCGGCCCGATGAACATGTCGCCTTCTTCCGAAGGATGGTTTTATATTGTTCTGGCGCTTGATGCACTCTTCCTCTTAGCAGCATTTGGCGGAATCAAGCTGCTCGGACTGAGCAGCCGACTCATTGGGATACTGAGTCTCTTGGTCGGCGTAATCATTCTAATGCTCGGCATCAGAAATCATGTTAATGCGCCGCCTCTCGATGGGGTGAATGATACAAACAAGATGCCCGTGCCGCCATTTCTGCATTACGCAGTGTATAGCCTTGTCGGAATCTGTTTGATTGGTGGCTCTTGGTTAATTGCAACTGGCTTCGTCAGAAAAGGCGTGAGGTAATATTGAATGTTTCGCACCACGGCGCGAGCTACCAACTCATTCGAGCGGAGCGGGGATAGCGCAGCTTTCATCCGCGGGACTTGGATGCTTGATGCAATCCTTCCCCGCTCGCTCAATTCGGGCGTTAGGCGGACTCGCGCCACAGCGCCCTTCTCATCAATCTGTTCTCCTGTCATCGTCCGGGGCACACAGCAAAAACTTTCAGTGACTCTTCACACGAATCCCAGACACTGCTGGACGAACATTCATCTCTTCGAGTCCAGACGTATCACTTTTTTCGTGCCGCCCGACGAATCGTCCGACTCATCACCCGGCAGTCAGCCTTTCGGCTAAAGCCCTGGCCACGGCGATCTGCGGCGGCTGGTTCTGCGCCTTCTTGAACATACACGCGACTATCACGCGTCGCTTCTCGACGACCACAATGATGTGCCCCTTCACCTTGCCGAAGATGAAATCGCCTTCGCGTTGGTTCTTCTCCTGCGGCAGCATTGTCACCTTAAGCGCCGTGCGCGATTCCGAGCCTGAGGAGTCGTCGAGCCCCACCACGTCCGAGGCGAAGTGCTCGAAGAACTCGCGCTCGAGGAAGGACTGTCCGACCTCATTCAAGTCGAACGCGAATTCGCCGATGTCGGCGATGATGCCGGGGCCTTCCGGCAGGTCGAGGCGCGTGTAACGGATCGGTACCTTCGCGTCCGGCTCGGTCTTTTCGGCGTGCGCCCGCGTCGAGGGCTCTGCCGCAATGTGTCTCCTGACGTGCTTTCCGTGTCGGGGCGTCGCGAATGCGGTCGCCGACGCAACGAAAGCAAGGATGAATAATGCGGCGAAGCGTATCCCGATGCATCCCCGGCGAGGGGACATTCTCAGGAGTGAAACATGACAGTCTGTACTAACGATTGTATGTTTGCGAAACGTAATCATCAGCTTTCCCCCTGACGCCTTTGGGGAGCAAGCACAGTGCCGACATGTGTCCCGACTTAGTGTCAGAACCTTTAACAGACTGTCCGCTGCCGGAAGCCACCGCGCATCACCCGCC
>JBJMGS010000015.1:0-5776 GCA_045807785.1 Pyrinomonadaceae bacterium | reverse complement strand
GTCTGTTGGAGTCGGCGCGCGTCGGCGACGAGGCGGCGTTCGCCGAGTTGGTCAGGCGCTACCGCAACCAGATCACGAACTACGTGTACCGGCTGACGAACGACTACGACGCGGCGGTCGATCTGGCGCAGGAGACTTTCCTGCGCGTCTATCGCGCGGCGGACAGGTATCAGGCGACCTACGCCTTCTCGACCTACATCTACCGCATCGCGACGAACCTGGCGATCAGCGAGCTGCGCAAGCGCAAGCGCCACCGGCTCGTCTCGCTGACGGGCTTCTTCCAGTCGCGCGACACGTTCGAGGAGGCGACCGAGCTTGATCCGCCGGACGCCGCGCCGCTTGCCGACGTGGCGATGGTCGAGGGCGAGCGCAGGCTGGCCGTGGCGCGAGCCATCGCGACGCTGCCGGAGAAGTACCGTGTGCCGCTCGTGCTGCGCGACGTGGAGGAGCGCAGCTACGAAGAGATCGCGCGCATCATGGCGATGAGCGAGGGGACAGTGAAGTCGCGCATCAGCCGCGCGCGCGCATTCCTGCGAGATAAGTTGGAGCAGTACCTGTGAGGGAAGTTTGGTGAGGGGAAAGATGATCTGTAAAAATTTCAGGACGGAGATCGAAGCGTCGGACGGCGCACAGCCGCTCGGCGCGCGGGCGTCTGCGCACGTCGCCGCGTGCCGCGCGTGCCGTGAGCTTCAGGCCGGGCACGAGTCTCTGCGTCGCCTCGTCGGCGGTCTCGAAAGAGTCGAAGCACCCGCGGATTTCGAGTTCAAACTCCGCGCGCGCATCGCGAGGGCGGACGGCGCAAGCAACGCCGGCTTCGTGCGGCGCGCCTTCGTGCCCGGTGCGGTGTGGCTCGCCGTCGCAGCGTGTGCCGTGCTCGTGCTCGGCATGTTCATCCATTTCAGGCCGGCTGACACGAACGCCCCGCCGTCGCCGACGAACGAGACAGTTGCCAGCACGAGCGGGGCGACGACTGCGCCGCCGTCGCAAACGATCTCGACACCAGCGGGGGAAGTCTCTCAGCTGAAGGCTGAGTCAAGTAAGGAAAGTGTTCAAGACGTTCGTGTCGCGAGTCGGACGCAGAGGAATGTGGCGCGTCGTGGAAGATTCATCCTGCCGCGAGACGCCGTGGCGCAGATGGCTTCCATAGAGCCGGGCGAAGGGTCGCTCGAAACAAATAATCTGAGCGTGCAGGGGACGAAGATTTACGTCGGCTCGCCGATCCCTCTGCCCTTGACGACGCCGGACAGACCGCTCGAAGCCATGTTCAAGGACGCGCACGGGGCGTCGCGCGTCGTCTCGGTCGATCCGGTCACTTTCGGCGCGCGCAGCCTGCCGTCGCGCCGCGTGGGCGTGAAAGACGTCGCTTACTCTCAGGGTGTGTGGTAACTGTGTTTCGCTTCGTCAAACATTTCAGGCTGAACTTAGTCGAAACTCCCGGCGCGGCGTCTCGGTCGCGTAGCCGATTCGTGCTCGCCCCGCGCTTACTCTTGGCGCTCTTGGCGCTCTTCGCGTTCGGCGTCGGCGCGCACGGTCAGCAGACTACGCGACCCGCCGTGGCTACGGGCAGAATCACGCCCGCGAAGACGCGGACGCAGCCCGCAACCCCGAAGGCGGCAACGCCCGCGAGTCAGGCCAGCGCCGCCACGGCGCCGCCGGTCGTTGCCGTCATGCACCGCGTCAGCGGCTGGAAGCTGCGCGCGATGGTGACGCCGCCCGACGCGCCCTTCGCCACCACCTTCGACGAAAACTTCGTCCGCACCAACATCGTCGCCGGGTACATCCTGCCCGACGGTCGTACGGTCGTCGCCCGTCTGCCCGACGCCGAGTCGAACGTGCTCAACTTCGCGACGCTCTTTCCCGAATTCAAGCCGGCGGTGCCCAGCGGCGACTCTACACTGCAACTCGTGCGCGCCGACGGCACGCAGTTCGACGCGCGCTTCGTCGGACTTGACGGCAGCACCGGGCTCACGCTGATCGAGTCGAGCCAGCCGCTGCTGCCGCCTACGAAAGAGAGCGCGCAACTACTTTCGCCGGGCTTGCGCGTCTGCGTGTGGGCTCCGCTCCCGGCTGAAGCGCCCGCGCCCGCCCGCGCGACCACTCTGCTCCCGCCGACTCAGCCATCGGTTCCGGCTCAGACAAAGTCGAGCGCAGTGGTCGGCGACGAGGGCACGCTCTACATGAACCTCGGCGAGGTGGACGGCGTGCTGCGCACGGTATATCGCGCGGGGATGGCGACGGGCTTCCGCGTCGAGGCACGCAACGTCTCGCCCGAGTGGTCGGGCGGCGTGGCGCTCAGCGAGTCGGGCGCGCTCGTCGGTATCGTCGAGCAGAACGAACGGGGTGAGACGCGCCTGCTATCAGCCACGACCGTGCGCGGTGCAGCGGCGCGCCTTAAGGCTCGACGCGCGAGCGTGCCGCAGCCGTGGCTCGGCGCGCGCGGCGACGCGGTGGCGGCGACGCCGCTCGAATCTCTCGTCCAACGCGGGTGGACGCGCGAACAGGCTTCGACGCTGCGGCGCCGGCAGCACGGCGTGCTCCTCACCTCCGTCGCCCCCGGCACGCCTGCCGCACAGGCTGGCTTGCGCCCCGGCGACGTGGTGGCTCGCGTCGGCGACGCAGACGTGCGCGATGTCGAGGACATGACGTGGAAGCTCAAGGAGCTGGGCGGCAACGCCCCCGCGCAGTTCACGGTCTTGCGTCAGGGCAACGTGATGAATATGCGCGTCATGCTCAGCGAGGCGCAGAACCCCGCGGCTGAGACGGCGCAGGCGGAAGTTAGCGCGGCGCAGACCGAGCTGACGCGGATGCAGGCCGAGACAGAGCGCACCAGAGCCGACGTGATCAATCTCCAGAGCGAGTTAGAACGTTTACGCGAAGCCGCGGCGGCGACGACGCAGCCGAATCGTCCGCCCGACGCGAACATGGAAGGTGTTCAGGCGCAGGCTGCTCTGCGCGAGAAGCTACGTGTGGCGGAAGAGAAGTTCAGGCAGGCGAGCTTTAGCATCACACGGACGCACATGATGCTCGCCGAAGCGCAGGCGCGCTTCAGGGCTGCGAGCGCGACGCTGCCGAACTTCACTGTCAGGCCGCTCCTCAGCTTCGGCGTCGAGACGGCGGCGTTCATCTCGACGCGCGTCACGGACGGCGTGTCGGAGACGCACAAGGGTTTGATGATCGTCGCCGTTCACCCGGAGAGCGTCGCCTGGCGGGCAGACCTGCGCGTCGGCGATCTCATCGAGACCGTCGACGCGCAACCGAGCCTCGACGTTGACTGGAAGAAGCTCTCCGGCGCTCAGAAGGAAGTCACCTTCGGCGTGCTGCGCGGCGGAAAAATGTTGTCGCTCAAGCTGCTTGTGCCCGTCACGCCGTAATCATCGTCACTCATCGTCGTCATAATTTCATGACAGATGCCCGCCCACCCCGGCGGGCATCATTTTTTGAACCGGACTGTGGCGCGAGTTGTGCTAACCTATTGCCGAAATCCGCTTTTGAACTTCAACACAGCGAAAGTCAGCCGGGGTATGCTCCAAGACGCCGTCGCCTACTACCACCAGCTTCTCGAGGACGCGGAACTCGCCGAGTCTTCGCGCCTCATGCTCGACGAAGGGTTAGAGCGCGCCAAGCTCATCTTCGGCGGGCGACCGCTCTCGCCCTACCTGCGCCCGCACTTTGTCACCGAAGGCGACTTCGCGCGCGTGAGCCGCATCTGCGAGACGGTGTGGGGCGCGATCCAGAAGGTGAAGGACGCAGCGGTCGCAGACCCCGCCCTCATCGACGAGTTGGGGCTCACCGAGATCGAGCGCGAGCTGGTCGCAATCGATCCCGGCTACCGCGAAGTCGCACCCACGGCGCGGCTCGACTCGTTCCTCACCGGCGATGCCTACAGCTTCGTCGAGTTGAACGGCGAGAACCCCGCCGGGATCGCCTACGCCGACGCGGCTTTTGAAATCTTCTCCGCGCTCCCCGTGATGCGCCGCTTCACGGAGAAATATAGCGTGCGCAGGTTCCACGGCAGCCCACTCATGCTCGAAACACTGTTGCGCGCCTACGCGGAGTTTCTGGGTCGCGCGCCGCAGCGCCCGCCGCGGATCGCCATCGTCGATCTCAAGGGCTTGCCGACGCAGAAAGAGTTCGAGCTGTTCAAGGAGTTCTTCGAAGGCGAGGGCTACCCGGCGGTTGTCGCCTCGCCGGACGAGTTGGAGTTCACGGGCGGGAAACTGCGCGCGGGTGAGTTCGAGATCGACATCGTTTACAAGCGGCTGCTCGTCAACGAGTACCTGCCGATCATCAAAGAGTGCCCGGCGCTCTTGGAAGCCTACCGCGCGGGCGCCGTCTGCCTCGTCAACAGTTTCCGCTCGAAGATGATCCACAAGAAGGCGCTCTTCGCCGTGCTGACGAACGACCGCTACGCGCGCCTGTTCACGGCGGAAGAGCGCGACGCCGTCCGCCAGCACGTCCCCTGGACGCGTAAGGTGCGGGAAGAGAAGACCGACCACTACGGCGAGAGCATCGATCTGCTCGACTACACGCGGCGCACGCGCGACCGGCTCGTGTTGAAGCCCAACGACGACTACGGCGGGCACGGCATCTACATCGGCTGGAACACGGACGAGGCGGCCTGGGACGAGGCGCTGCGACACGCCGTCGCCGACGGCGACTATCTTGTGCAGGAGCGCGTCAAGACGGCGCGCGAGACGTTCCCGGCGCTCGTTGCCGACGGGCGCTTCGAGTTCGCCGAACAACTCGTCGATCTCGATCCGCTCCTCTTCTACGGCAAGGTCGGCTCGGCGTTCACGCGGCTCTCTTCGTCGGAGCTGGCGAATGTTACTTCCGGCGGCGGGATGGTGCCGACCTTCATCATTGACGAAAAGTGAAGACAGCGCGCGCAGGCTTTCGATCTTCAACGCGGAGTGCTCACAGATGACCAGAGAATTCGACACCGGCGACGAGACGCCGCAGGACGAGCGGCGGCACTTCGACCGGTCGCGGCTCATCGTTGACGTCTTCTTCGACGGCGCGGACGCCACCGGCATCGCCAGCACGAAGGACATCAGCGTCGGCGGGCTCTACATGAACACGCAGAAGGAACTCCCCGAAGGCGGGCTACTGACGCTGCGCCTGCCATTCCCGGAAGGCGACGTGGTCGTCAACGCCGAAGTCGTGTACAGCAACCCCGGTCGCGGCGTCGGCGTGCGCTATCACGGCCTGTCGGAGCACGACCGCGCGACGATTGAGCGCGCGCTTTCTGATCAGTGACGGCAGACGCGCTCTCGTGGGACGAATTGACGCCGCAGACGAGTGCCGCGCTCGCCGGGAAACTTGCCGGACTCTACGGCGCAGAGACAGACGCGGGCGCTTTCGACGCTCTGCCGGTCGATAAGCAGCAGGCGCTTTTGATTTTCGCCAGCCGCCTGTCCGAATTGAAATTGTGGGATGTGGTCGAGCGCATGACGAACGTTTACGGCGAGGGCGGCGTCGGCATCGAGTTCGTCGCCGTCCGAGATTTGCACACGCGGCTGCGCCGGCGGCGCAATTTCAGCCCGCGCTTCGCGGCGCACAAGGACACCGCCGAAGGTTTCTACGAACTGCGACGCCGCACCGCCGTGCTCCACTTCCTGCGCGCGAGTCGCGGTGGGAGCGTGTGGTCGGCGCATTTCGATCTGTACTCGCCGCTCGCAAGCCCCGTGAGCGCGCTGCGCCACCTGTGGCACGAGAAGTTTCGGGGCGAGACGCCCGACTGGCGGATGATCGCCGCGGCGCTCGGCGACGAAGGGCG
>JBJMGS010000014.1:0-11720 GCA_045807785.1 Pyrinomonadaceae bacterium | reverse complement strand
GACGTGCCCGAGGTGGGCTCCGCCACCTTCGCGTCGTTCACACGAATGTCGGGCGGCGTCAGGATCGGCGTCACCGTCGGGTTGTTCGAGCCGGCGACCGACGGGTCGTCCGTCAGGACGTTGGAGAAGTTCGAGCCGGAGACCGTGCCCTGGTTAGAGACCTGCGTCACGCCAGACGGCAGCGGGTCGCCGATCGTCACCTGCCAGGTGATCGTCACCGAGTCGCCAGCGGCGAGCGTGCCGATGGTGACCGTGATGTTCGTGGAGGTCGTCGTGAAGACGGGCGCCGGAGACTTCGTGGACGAAGTCTTCCCGCCGCCGTCGGTCTTCGAGACCGGCGCCTGCGCGCCGAGTTGCGCCGAGGCGAGGCCTTGCGCCTGACCCTTCGCGGGCTTCGCCGCCTGCGGCAGCGAGACGAACGGGCGGGAGGTGATGTCGTTCACCGCCGTCTGTTGCGCGACGGAACTCTGGGCGTTCTCGGGCGCGGGCAGGTCACCTATCACGACAGGCGACGTGGGCACCGTGGGCTGCGCGCACGCAGAGCCCGCGGGGACAGTGTTAAAGTAGCCGGCCCCGCCCGTGCCGATTTGTGCCGGCTTCGGTAGGGCAGCGAGGTTCAGCCCGTCCACGTATGCAGCGATAGCCGCGGCGTCGGCGGACCCGCCGGTGTAGCCGGGGATGCGAATAGTCGCGGCGCCCCGGAGGCGGAGGCGGAGGCCCGCGCCGCCGTTGACCGCGTTGCCGTCGAGCGTGTTGGTGCGGACGTCCACGCATGCCACGGAGGTGTCGCTGGCGTTGTTCGCGGCGCCGATGTTGGCGACGAAGCCGTGCTGCGTGCCGGGTCCGGGGTTCGTGCCGCTGTTGCCCGTGACGGTGACGTTCAGCGTGCCGGTGTTGGTGGCGTTGCCCACCTCGCCGACCTGCGTGTTGATGGCGGGGCCGCTGGCCCACTGCCTGATGGTGTTGTTGGTGATGAGGGCGGTCAGCGCGCCGCTGTCGGCGTGGTTCTCGACGCGGATGCCGCCGGCCTGCGCCGAGCCGGAGAGCGCGACGGCGGCGTTGCCGATGAAGTTGTTGTTGACGCGCCCCTGCCAGTTGCCGTTGCCGTTGCCCTTGTTGACGTTGATCGCGCCGCCCTGGATGTTGCCCGTGAGCGGGGTGGCCGCGGTGCCGTTGTTCGAGATGTCGAAGTTGAACGTTTCGCTGCTGCCGTCGCTGCCGCCGGAGATGGTGAAGCCCTGCAAGAGCGAGGTCGGGTCGCCGCCGGAGTAGAAGTTGCCGTTGAGGACGAGGTTCATCGTCGCGCTGTTGTCAACGACGGTCTGCACGTGGTCGCCGTTGGCGACGGAGAAGGTGTTGCCCGTGATGTGGGTTGTGCAGTTGGACGTGCCGCGACACTCGATGATGAGGTTGTCGTTGGCCGCGCCGGAGATGGTGTTGTTGCTGATGATGATGTCGTTGGCCGTGCCGGAGGTATTGTCCCTGACGCGGAAGTTGTCCTCGATGCTGCCGCGGATGTCGTTGCTGCTGAAGGTCGAGGTGCCGAAGAGGCCGTCGAAGATGATGGTGCCTTCGTCGGCGGCCGTGCTGCTGCCGTTGACGCCGCTCAGGGTGCTGTTCTGGAGCGTGAAGCCGGTGACGGTGGTGCCGCGGATGGCGTAGTTCGAGAAGTCGTTGAGATGCATCCGCGTCAGAGAGATGTTCGTCGCGTTGTTGGCGAAGACGCCGGTGCCCACGGTGTTGCCGTCCGCGCCGGTCTTGCTCGAGATGGTGCCGCCCGTGCAGCCGCTCGTGTTGGCGTTCGTGCAAGTCCCGCCGCTGCCCGCGACGGTGAAGCTGCCGTTCGTGTCCTGGATGCTGATGCCGTCGGCGGAGCCGCCCGCCGAGTCCACGCGGGTCAGCGCCATGCCGAGCGTCGTCAGCCCGGCGGGGCCGTCGATGCTGACGGCTGAGCCGTTGCTCGAATCGACCGTCCCCGACGTGCTGTTGATCGTGCCGTCGGCGTTCGTGGCGCCGACGCCCGTGACGTTATTCGTGAAGATGTTGAGCGCGCCGAGCGAATAGGTGCCGGTGCCGCCCGTGATCGTCACGGCCTGGGTGGCGAGGCGCGCCGCCACGCCCGTGCCGTGCGTGTAGCCGGTGAAGCTGACGTTGCCGTTGGCGGCGTTGATGTTGATGCCGGTGCTGCTCCCCGTGCTGGTGACCGTGCCGGTGTTGAAGGCGACGGTGCCGCCGGTTGTCGAGTCCACGTTGACGACGCGCTGGGCGTTCGCCTGCGAGACGTTGCCCTTGTAGGTGATGTTGGCGTTGCCGCCGAAGACGTTGAAGGCGGCGGCGTTGCCGCCCGTGATCGCGCCGCCGTTCATCGTCACCGTGCCGCCCGTGTTCGTCAGCGAGACGCCCGACGCGACGGTGGCGGCGGCGACGGTGGCCGAGACGCTGGTGAGCACCAGGCTGAGCGGCGACAGCGACGCCGCGCTCACGCCCGAGACGTTGACAGCGGCGGCGTTCGTCGTGCTGATCGTGCCGGAGGTCGAGGTGATCGTGCCGGTGTTGCTCGTGGCGTCGAGCCCGCGCAGGCCGGAGTCGGGCGAGAGATCGAGGAGGGCGAAGGTGATGTTGGCGGTGTTCGACGACAGATCGACGGCGTCGCCCGCCGAGCTGTTGACGGTCGTGTTGCCGAAGTTGGCGGCGACCGCCGTGCTCGACATCGAGAGGCCGATGCCGGCGTTGTTCTGGAGGTTCGTCGTCCCGGAGGTGAACGTGCCGCTGCCGCCGCTGAAGAGAAGGCCGTTGCCGCCGTTGTTCGACGAGACGCTCGTGAAGGTCAAGCCGAGGACGGTGTTCGTCAGCGACGCCGCGCCGCCGCCCGCCCCCGACTGGGTGAGCGAGCCGGTCGTGACGTTAACCGTGCCGGAGTTGTTGGCGTTGAGCGCGAAGCCGTTCGTCGTGGTGACGGTGAGCGACGAGAAGCTGATGGTGCGCGTCGCGTTGGCCGTCAGGTCAACGCCGGTGTTGCTGGTCGAGCCCTTGTTGACGGTCGTCGCGGCGAACGAGATGTTGGCGTTCGAGCTGTCGATGTCGATGCCGTTGCCGGTGGGGTTGGTGATCGTCGTCGCGCCGGTGACACTGACGGCTCCGCCGCCCGCGCCGTGCAGGAAGCCGACGCCGCTGTTGCTCTGCGTCGTGATCGTGCCGAAGGTGCGCGTGCCCGCGGAGTTGTTCTGCAAGGAGATGGCGTCGGTGCCGCCCGTGCCCGCCGAGGCGGTGCCGACCGCGGTGTTACCGAAGTTGATGTCGGCGGTCGTCGTGCCGACGAGGATGCCCTGCGTGGTCGAGCCGGAGACGGTCGTTGAGCCGAAGGAGAAGGCGCTGCCGCCCGCGCCGTCCGAGTCGGCGACGCCCGCGAGGGTGATGCCCGTCCCGGTGCTGGAAGTCGTCGCCACGCTCGCGAAGCCGCCCGCGACGGAGAGCGTGCCGGTCGTCAGGTTGAGCGCCTGTCCCGTGCCGTTCAAGGTGACGTCGGGCGAGGCGCTGTTGCCGACGGTGAGCGTGCCGAAGTTGTTGCCGAAGATTTTCGCGCCAGTCGTGTTGCCGACCGTGAAGCCGCGCAAGAGGTCGCCGCCCGCCGAAACGGTGATGGCGTTGGTGGCGGCGACGGTGGTCGTGATGTTGACGATGGTGCCGTTCGCCGGAGCCATCGCGGGCAGCGGGTCGGTGCCGCTCGGCTGCGTGAAGCCGGTGATGGTGATGAGGCTTGCCGTCGCGTCCTGCCCGATGAACTTCTGGTTGGCGAGCAGCGTGACGGGTCCCGTGTAGGCGGTCGCGCTCTCATAGAGGAAGATCGCGTCGCCCGCCTTCGCGTGCGTCGCCGCCGCCCCGCCGTCGTTAATGGCTTGGAAAGCCGCCAGCGTCGTGAACGGGTGCGAGAGCCGACCGTCGCAGTTCGACAAGCACGACGAGGCGTTGTTGACGAACCAGATTTTGTTCGCGACCGTGATCTTCACCGTCGTCTGCGCGCTGCCGCCGGCGTTCGCCGTGTAGGTGAAAGTGTCGGTGCCGGTGAAGCCCACGGGCGGGTCGTAGGTGAAGCTGCCGTCGCTACTCAGCACGACGTTGTTGCTGCACGAGCCGGTGCAATTCGCGCTGGAGGTGGGCGTGGCGTTGACCGTCATGCCGGAGTTGTTGTTGGTGTCGGGGTTCTGATCGTTGGCGAGCACGCCGGGCGCGGGGACGCTCAGTGGGACGTTGCCGATGGTGTTGTAGCTATCGCTCTTCGCCGCGGCTGACGAGCCCGAGACGACCGTCGTGTTCGTATCGACGGTGTCGCTGAAGACGACGCCCGTCGCGTCCGCCGTGCCGGTGTTCGAGATGGTCACCGTGTAGGTGATGGGAGCGCCGGGCACGGCGAAGCCGTCGTTGTCGGGGTCGGGGAACGAGTCGGTCTTGGTCGCCGTGATGATGGGACCCACCACCGTGTTGGGCGCGGGTGGAGCCAACTGCTTCGAGCCCCCGGTCGCCGAACCCTTCCCGTCGCCGGCCTGCTGCGCGCTCTGCTCAGCGGGCGCGCTCGCGCGCTTGACCTTCACCGTCTGCGCCGCAACCGGCGCGAGCGGCGAGAGCAGCGTGAAGTATGCGAGCAGGGTGGCGATGGAGGCGCGGAAGCGGCGGGACGCAAAACCGGGGGTCGTCTTGTTCATAACTCTCCTTGGAAATTCTAGCCTAGCGAGGTGACGCAAGGGATGGAAACTTGCCCTAGGGCATGACCGATTCCCATTCGACGGCGGACGTCTTAAACACTTCAAGAGGTGAATTGCGGGGCCGCCGGTGCCGCAGCCCCGCGCATGCGGCGCATCAAGTGCGCGGCGGGAAAACGCCTTGGAGGGCGATACAGAAGTTAAGGGTCAGGTACGGCATCATGTTGTTGTGCGGCTGACTGCCCCCGGACGGGGTCAACGTCGAGGGGTTCATTTGCGTGAGATTCTGCGTGGAGTTCGACTGGTAAGCGAACCCGTTAGCCGACTGTGCGAGCGAAGTGCCCGGCGAAGGGGTTTGTGCGTCCGCCGGATCGCCGTTGTGCGCTCTCATGAAATGGGTGTGCGCGGGAATCTCCGATTCGAGGAGCGTGACCGTTTCCGAGCCGCCGGTCTCACCCAGATCGTGAAGCGAAAGACCGGGACCCTGACCGGGGTGCATCGGCGCGTTGCCTTGCATGTCGGGCAGCGCGAAGTTCGATTTGCCGTCGCCGCCGTAGGTCGTACCGAGCAGGGAGAAGAGCGCAGTGTTCTGCGAGAGCGGGAGTAGCTGCCCGTCGCAGAACGCCCAGCCTTTGGGCGCGAAGTTGAAAGGGAAGATGCGGATTTCAGCGACAAAAGGGTCCATATCGAGTCTCCTTAGGTCTGCGACGGGAAGAGCCCGAAGAGTGAGATGATGAAGTCAACACACAGGTACGGCTGGAAGTTGGTGTGCGGCTGACTACCGCCGATGACGCTGACAGCGTTCGCGCTCATGTTGTTGTCGGTCACGTCCCCCGTGTAAAGAGTCACTGACGGGGACGAAGCGGTCACGTCATTCGCCGGCGCGTTCTGTGTGCCGGCGGCGGTCGAGGCCAGCATCGGATGGGTATGCGCGGGAATCTGGTTGACGGTCAGCGTAATTTCCTCCGCGCCGCCCGTCTCGGCGAGGGTGAAGCCGCCGCCGAAATGGATGGGAAGCCGCCCACGCAGATCGGGGAGCGCGAAGGTCGATTCCCCGTCGCCGCCGTAAGTCGTACCGATTAACTGGAAGAGTATCTCGTTCTCCGAGATGGGGAGCAGTTGCCCCTCGCAGAACATCCACCCGGCAGGAGCGAAGTTCCCGGCGAACATTCGAATTTCACCGACGTATGGTTGTGCCATTTTTTTACTCCTTAGGTCTGACTGGGGAAGATGCCTTGAAGGGCGATGCTGAAGTTGAGCACCAAAAACGGCTGCATGTTCAGGTGAGCCTGACTGCCGCCGACGTTGGCGATGGTGGTGGCGTTGATCGGCGTCAGGCTGGCCGGCCCGGCATAGAGGTTCCCCGCCGCCGCGAGGACGTTGTCCTTAGCGAAATTCGTGCTCCCGTTCGACGTCGAAGCGTTGGCGAAGTGGACGTGGGTCGGTAATTCGCCTATCGAGACCGTATGCGCTTGCTCGCCGCCCCGCTCGCCGAGCGTGTGCCCGCTGCCGACGTGGATGGGCGTGCGCGCCTGCAAATTCGGCAGCGCGAAGTTGACGCGCCCGTCGCCGCCGTAGGTCGTGCCGAGCAGCGCGAAGAGGGGTTGGTTCTGGTTGATGGGCAGGAGCTGTCCGTTGCACAGCGCCCAGCCCTTGGGGGCGAAGCCGAACGAGAAGATTCTGATCTCAGAGAGGAAAGGATCTGCCATAGTGGATACTCCTTATCGCGTCATTGCTGGCGAGGCCGGAATCGGCGAAGGGTGTAAGAGGATTAAAGCATCATCCTCTGGGGGCGAAGAGGCTGAGGTCGTCGGTATTCAAACCATCAGGACTCGCGAGCGCGCGCGCGTTGCGGCGCCGGTGACCAAAGTTTAAGGCAGGCTAACTTGTCGAGGAATGAAGCTAATGTGGCACTCCGTGAGAGCGTTTCGGAAGACGGCTGTGATTGTAAACGTATGTTGGCGATTTTATCAAGGAGAGATTAAGAAATTTTGTCGCCGCCCATTTTTGAGTTGTAACTTTCCCGGTGAAACATATAGACTGAGATCAGCATTAGCCGCCGGGTACCTACCGCACTACCAACCCGCCTCATCAGCAGTTTCACGAAGGGACTCTAACGTTTAAGGAGCACTACCGACAGATGAATATCACACGACGGAACTTTGTGCGCGCCGGGGCTGTGTCCGCTTTCCTCGCCGGCCTGAACCTGAGCCCCGCCCGGCTCGTCTTCGGTCAAAAGAAGGGCGCGACGGACAAAGGAAAAGGCGCGGAGGGTTTCAGTATCCCCTACGAGGCGAAGACCGACGCGGTCTTCTACTTCGCGCCGGGGACTTTCACGCCCTACCTCAACTCGACCTTTAGAGTCTCGCGCGGGAGAGACGTCTCCTTCGACGCGACGCTCGTCGAAGTCTTCGACAATCAGGCGCAGGCGCTCAGGCGCAAGGTCAAGACCCATCAGGGGCAATGCTTCACGCTGACTTTCCGTGCGGGCGAGCGCGACACGGTCTCGCAGGGGACTTACCAGTTCTCCCACCCGGCGCTCGGTCGCTTCGCGCTGTTCATCGTGCCGGGCAAGCCTTCCGCCGACGGCACGGTTTACGAAGCCGTCATCAACCATCTTCCCTAGCCGCAGCCGACCCCTCGCCGGGATTTGCCCCGCCAAGACTAAGCTGATAGTTTTCTTGTAAGAGATGGAATCTGGCAACGTATCACCGCAAGCCGCGGAGCGCGTCGAGTTGCGCCCCGTCGCGCCCGCCGACGACGAGTTTCTGCTCGACGTTTACGCCAGCACGCGCGCCGACGAGATGGCGCTCGTTGATTGGGACGACGCCACCAAGCGCGCCTTCCTCGGCTCGCAATTCGCGGCGCAGCGCGCCGACTACGAGTCGCGCTTCCCCGACGCTGACTATCACATCATCGTCGTCGAGGGCGAGCGCGCCGGTCGCCTCTGGGTGGCGCGCACGCCGGAGCAGATCAGGCTGCTCGACATCGCGCTGCTGCCCGAGTTTCAGAACCGCGGCGTCGGGAGGTTTTTACTCGGAGGGTTGATTGAGGAGTCGGAGAGGACGCGTCTGCCGCTGCGCCACATGGTCTTCCAATTCAACACGGCGGGGATGCGCTTCTACGAGCGGCTGGGGTTCAAGCCGAGCGGTGAGATGGGGGCGTACACGCAGATGGAACGGCAGCCCTCGACCGCCGCCACTCAACCTTCCTGAGCAAAGCGATTGAAGACCGCTTCGTAGCGAAAGCCGTCCGCCTCGCGGGCGATGGGGACGAGGAACAGTTCGCACGCCCCGAGCCGTTCGTGTTCGAGTGAGTAGGTGCCCTGTGGCAGCAAAGAGTCGGTCGCGCCGCGGAAGATCGCGGAGAATCGCTCGAACGCGCCGACGCGCATCTGCTCGCTCACCTCGATCAACTCGATCTCCCGCGGCTCGCCCTCTCCAACCGTCACGCGAAACTTCGTGTTCAAGTTCTCCGTCAGCGACTCGTGCGTTAAATTCTCAATCCCCATCTACCAGTCCCCTCCGTCCGCTACTTAACCCGACTAAAATTTTTCGCACGCGCGCACGCGGCGACGACTTCAATCACGGCTTCGGCTTCCCTTCGCCCAACTGCGCGAAACGGATCGCTCCGTCGCCGACCTCGAACTTGAGCGGCGCGCCGCCGCCTCCGGCTCTCACGTACCACGCGCGCGGGGTCTGCGCCGGCTGTCCGTCGCGCGGCGCGAAGGCATCGTGCTCGCCCGCGACCTCGCCCGCGCGCAAAACGGTCGCGTCAATGTCGGCGTTGAAAGCTGCGGGAAGCGCGACGGTGATCGTGCCGCGCACGATCTTGAGCGACGCGCCGCGACCGCGCCAGCTCGAAGCCGGCACGCGGAAGAGCGCCGAGCCGCCGAGCAGCGTCGCCGTCACGTCGCCGCCCGCCAGATCGAAGGTCGCGTTCGACTCGCCCGCCGTAACCTGCAACGATCCCTCGATGCCCGTGAACGAGAGAGCGCCGTTGCCGGCGGTCACTTCGAGATCAACGACCGCGGGCACGCGGATGTGGTAGTCGATCTTCCAGGGCATCGCGAGCAGCGGCTTCGGGAAGTCCTTCAGCTTCTTCATAAACTTGCGGTCGTGCGTGCCGGTCGTCAGCAGGCGGAAGTGCGTGGTGTCTGCGTCGAGCACGAAGCCGTTGACGGCGGCGAGCCGCGCCAACTCCTCCTCGGTGTTGGCGTGCAGCTCGATGTCGGCGGTGATCTCAAGCTCCGGGCGCGACCAGGCCTCGACCGTGATCGAGCCGGTGGGCGCGCCGACGATTGTCAGGGTGCTGCCGAAGCCGAAGCGGCGCAGCTCGTGTCGCGTCGTCGTGCACGTGAGCAGTGTCGCGGTCGGCGGCGCGGCGGCGCTCGTCTGTTTCTTCTGCGACTGCGCCGGGGCGGGCTGCACGAGTGCGAACACGCACGCGCAAAGAAGAAGGACGCGCGCCGCACGGAGCGTCACCGTCTTATTGGTTTTTCTCAAGGGCATTCTCAATCGGTGTGGGTCGTCGGGGCGTCGAACTTGCCGACGTGGGAGAGAGTAAAAGCGCTCGGTCTGATTGTAAAGTGGCGGCGCGCGCCTTCACCAGTCTGTCTTCAAAGGCGCGCCGAAGATGGTGCGGTAGGCAACGGGCGCGACGGCGAGCGTCATGCTGATCCACGTCGCCGGGTATTTGTAGTCTTCCACGAGGAAGACGAGGCGAGGCGGCAGGTAGAACAGCAGAATCACGGGGCTCAGCAGGATGAAGCCGAGGGCGCGCGAGAGCACGTCGCCCACGCCCGCCGCGCGAATGTTCGAGCCCGACGTGACGGTGTTCCAGACGGCGAGGTTCACAAGCATGTAGGCGAAGAGGCAGAGGTCTGCGACGATCTCCGCGCCGTGCGAGTTGCGCCAGTCGGGCGCGGGCGGCTTCTTGTACGGCGAGATCGCGCGCCAGACGAGCACCGTCGGGATCATGCTGAGGAAGAAGACGGCGACCGTGGTGCCGCCCGATGACTCAGGCAGGAGCAGCGCGACGATGGCCGCGGAAGTGACGAGCGTCAGGGCGAAGTGAAGAATGATCAGACAACTGAGAGGACTCTCGCCGCTCTCTCGCTGCGCGAGCAGCCGCGCCTGAAGCGGCCTGCGCTTGAGGCACGCGCCGACGAGCTGCGCGGCGAGTGCCACCAGAATGACGTAGAGCAGGGTGCGGCTCGCCTGCGGGTCGTCGCGCAGGAACGTCAGCGCGAGCAGCCGCCCGATGTGGCGCGTCAGCAGCCGGACGAGAAAGACGTTGCACACGAAGACCGCCAGGTCGAACAGCAGCCCGCGGTAGTTGACCGGCATGAATTGGCGTCGGCTCTTCGCCTGACTTCGCTGCGGCAAGGCATCACCCGGAAGGTTGTCGCGACGCGCGCACCATTCGTGGAGGCGCAAGACGTCTTAACCAGCGCAGTGCTTTTATGACAAAGCGGCACGCGAGTCAACTACTAACCAGAGGTGGAGAGTGTTTCCGCCGCCCGCCCGAGAGACGTTGGGGGCGGCGCGGCGCGCGCGGTCAGCGCGTGTAGAAGTTGATCGTGCCGCGCAGGTTCGTCGTCGTGATGGTCGCAGAGCCGTCGCCGACGCGACCGACCACGCGGCGGTTGTCGCCCTGAAAAGCGAAGTCGCCGCGGTGGGCGAGGTTGCCGAGATCGATGCTGCGCGTGTGCGGCGCGGTCGCCGTCAGGGTGAAGCCGGAGCCGCCCGATATGCGGACGCTGATGTTCCCCTGCGTGGACTTGAGATCGTACAAGCCGCCGGAGAGCAGCTCGGCGTCGAAGAGGATGTTGCCTGTGATGTTCGACGCCATCACCTTGAAGGCGCGGATGCCGGTCAGATCGATGTCGCCGCTGCTTGTCACGACGGCGCGCACCATCGAGCCGCGGACGTTGCGCACGGTGATCTGCCCGATGCGCGTTTCGAGATCGACCGTCGCGTCCGCCGGGACCTGCACCTTGAAGTTCACGTCGCCGACGCCTTCGCGCCCGCGCGTGTCGTTCTTCACGTCGATGACCAGCCCCTCGTCGTCCACGACCGGCGTGAACTTCGCCGCGGGCGACTCCATGTCGGCGGTCACCTTAATCTCGTTGCGCTCCCAGCCCTCGATCTCGATCGTGCCGGAGCGGTTCGTCAACTGCAAACGGATGTTGCGGCGCGGCGTGCGGTAAACCTTCGAGAAACGTTGCTGCGCGAAGGCGGATGGGGACGAAGCGAGCGCGAAGACGACGAGGAGGCTGAGCGCGACGACGGCGCGCGCGGCGAAGATTTTCCCAAGTGCGGTGCGCGACGCCGGGCGGGCGTCGCTGGGCGCGTGAGGAGTGTGCTGCTGTTCCGTCTCTGCCATCAAACTTGCCGAATCGCGTCCGAGGGAGCGGGACGCTTTAACCCAAAACCTTGTCGTTGACCAACGCGCTTTCTCTGCGGGCGGTGCTTACAACTCGGAGAACTCTTTGAGCAGCTCGATCTTGTCGCGCATGGCGGCGTTCAGAGTCTCTTCCGAAACCTCATCGTGCGGTCGCTCGTCGAGTTCCTTCAACATCTCGTTGACGGTCTGGTCGATGACGTTCATGTTCTGATCGAAGGTCTGTCGCATGTGCGTGTCCCAGCGCGTGCGCCGCTGCTCGACGCGCTGCTTGAGGTATTCGATCATCAGCGCCTCGTCCGAGTTCTGCACATGGTGGCGTGCGACGCGCACCGGCTGTTGCTGCTCTGCCTGATGCGTGAGCAGGGCGCGCATCCCGAAGGCCGTGACGAGCGCGACCGAGACGGCGACCCCGGCGGTGACCGAGGCGAGTTGCGGCAGCGACATCGCCCAGCGCCTCGCGCCGAGCCGCGCCCAGAAGCCCTCGCCCGCCGCAGCGGCGGCGGCGCGCGAACGCGCGCGCGCGTCAGCCTCGATCGTGCCCCGGATGCGCAGCCACATGGCGCGCTCGTCGGGCGGCGCGACCAGTTGCTCGCGGCTCTCGCGCGCCGTCGCCAT
>JBJMGS010000013.1:0-6532 GCA_045807785.1 Pyrinomonadaceae bacterium | reverse complement strand
TGATGATGTGAACAGCGTTGTGTGTGCCGTTCAGGTGCGTGCCGAGGAAGTCGTGGTTGACGAAGCCGATGATCCCGACCAGCAGCAGCACCGCGCCGAGGAGAGTCGCAATAGTTTTCGCCATGTTACCTGGTAGCCTCCTTTGGGAGAAAAAGGTTTTGGAATTCCGGCGGCGAAAGTCCGCACACGCGGGCTCGCTGCCTAGGCTAGAAACAACCGACACTTGGACTGGGCGGGCGGATTGTACACCACTTTTTCATGCAGCGTAGTACGTTTTTCGACACAGGCGGGTCAATTTCGCGGCGACTCCGCGCCGGTGCTATACTCGGCATAAATCCGATTTTCACGGCGGGCAGGAGGCTCGACGGAGATGCTTTTCCCACAAATGATCAGCGCAGTAAATCAGAAGCGCGGCGTGAAAACAGCACGCGCAAGCGCGCTCCGGCGCTGCGCGTCGGCGTGCCTCATTGCGTGCCTGCTCGCGTCGTCCGCCGCTGCCTACACGCTCGTCATGCGCGGCGGACAGCGCGTCGAGATTCCTGACAGGTTTTCGCTCGATGGCGGCACGCTGACTTATGAAGCCGCGCCGGGCTTGAGCGTCACGCTGCAACTCTCTCACGTTGACGTCGCCGCCACGGAGCGCGCGAACCGCGAGCCGCCGGGGAGTTTCCTGCGCCACGCCGCAGCCCGCGAAGAGACGACGGCAACGGATCGGCAGCAACCGGCGCGAGCCGAGAGCGCGGCGGCGCGGACGGTGACGAACCGCGAGCTTGAACCGGCGCGGCAGGCGCGTCTGAAGGGCGAGCGCGAGTACGAGCGTCGGCGTCAGGAACTTGGGCTCCCCACGCTCGAAGAGTCGCGACGCCGCGCGGAGGAGGACGGGCACGAACTGCGCGAGATGGCTCGGCGCGGCGCGGAACGCGACGCAGAGGCGGAAAGATACTGGCACGAGCGCGCGCTCACGCTCCGCGATGAAGGGCTCGCGCTCGATGCCGAGATCGATTACCTGCGCTCGATCATACCGACGCAGCAGGATGTTTTCTTCCAGCAGTTTTCGCTGGGCACGGTCGCTGTCGGCGGGTTCGGCGCATTTGGCGGCGGCGGTTCATTTGGTGGTGGCACGTTTGGTGGACGCGGTGCGTTCGGTGGCGGCGGCTTCTTTCCCGGTCGCGCCGTGCCGCAGCCTCACGCTCTCACGGTCGCCCCCGGCTTTCAGGGCGTGAACATCGGTGCGCTTCAGACCAACGGCATCGGCAGCCTCGCGACGGCGCAACTCGACAGCAATCCTGTTCTCGGCAACAACGCGCGCGCCGGCGCGGGCTTGATCCGTCGCGGCGGCGGTGGAGTCTTCCCGCGTCGCGGTTTCCGCGGCGGCAACTTCCCGTCGGGCGCGGTCTCCTTCATCGCTCCCTTCGACTACGCCTCTGCGGACACGGCGTCGCTCGTCACACGGCTGCAACTGCTGGAAGGCGAGCGCGAGGGCTGGGACGCGCGCTGGCGAGCACTGGAAGATGAGGCGCGTCGCGCGGGCGCGTTGCCCGGTTGGCTGCGACCTTGAAGTCGCGTCCAATTTACAGGGTGTCGCGAGTTGAGTTGAGAGGGCGGCAAGGGATCGTGAAAGGTGTGTGCGTTCGAGATGAGTCAGGCAAGTGAGCCGCGCAGGATCAGCCCCGCAGAGGCCTGGCGGATCGTCGAGGTGGGGCGCGCGCCCGTCTTTCTCGACACGCGCAATGCGAAACACTGGTCGCAGAGCGACGTGCAAATCCCCAACACCCTGCGCATCTGGCGCGGCGAGTTGGAGGCGCGCATCGGCGAAGTCCCGCGCGGGCGACCCATCATCACCTACTGCGCCTGACACTACGAGAATTCCAGCACCCGTGCGGCGCTCATCCTCGAAGAGTACGATTTCAAGGAACTCTACATTCTCGTCGGCGGCATCAACGCCTGGCGCGACGCGGGATTACCTTTAGAGCCGAAGAGCCTTTAGCTGTTAGCTGTTAGCTTTTAGCTCTCGGCAAGCTGGTCGTTGTATAACTGTGAGTGCAGGAGGCTCGGTTCAGTAATTTAGATAGCAAACCCTGCTTGCCGTTGTGTGCGAGCTAATACGCTTCACGACTGAGAGCTAACAGCTAATCGCTAAGAGCTACTTATGAAAAAAGGCTGGGAAGTCGTCATCGGGCTGGAGATTCACGCGCAGCTCAACACCGAGTCGAAGATTTTTTGCGGCTGCTCGACGCGCTTCGGCGACGAGCCGAACGCGAACACGTGCCCCGTCTGTCTGGGCTTGCCCGGCGCGCTGCCTGTGCTGAACCGGCGTGCGGTCGAACTCGGCACGCGCGCCGCGCTCGCGCTCGGGCTCCATGTCAACGAGCGCTCGATCTTCTCGCGCAAGAACTATTTCTATCCCGATCTGCCGAAGGGTTATCAAATCTCGCAGTACGATAAGCCGTTCTCTGAGCACGGTGAGCTGGAAGTGATGACGGCGCTGCGCGACGAGTCGGGGCACGCGCGCGAGTGGCAGCCGATGCGTGTGCGCATCACGCGGCTGCACTTAGAGGAAGACGCCGGCAAGAACGTCCACGAGGGCCTGCCCGAAACCGATCGCTACTCTTACATCGATCTCAACCGTGCGGGAACGCCGCTCGCAGAGATCGTCACCGAACCGGACTTCCGCACGTCCTGGGAGGCTTACGACTACGTGAACCACGTCCGCCGCGCGTTGCAGTGGGTCGGCGCATCGGAAGCGGACATGGAGAAGGGAAACTTGCGCTGCGAGGCGAACGTCTCGGTGCGGCGCACGGGCGAGGGCTTCGGCACGAAGGTCGAGCTGAAGAATCTGAACTCGGTGCGCTTCATGCAGAAGGCGATTGAGTTCGAGATCGAGCGGCAGATCAATTTGATCGAGTCGGGCGGGCAGGTCTCGCAGGAGACGCGCCTGTGGGACGACCACGCGCAGGAGACGCGCGTCATGCGCTCGAAGGAGGAGGCGCACGACTATCGTTATTTCCCGGAGCCCGATCTGCCGCCGCTCGTCGTCGCAGCGGATTTCGTCGAACGCGTGCGCGCCGAGATGCCAGAGTTGCCGGAGGCGCGACGCAGGCGTTTCGTCGAAGAGTACGAACTCTCTTATGCCGACGCCTCGCAACTCACGTCCGAGCGCACGCTCGCGGATTATTTCGAGCGCGCGGCGCGGGCGGCGGGGAACGCGCGCGGCACGTCGAACTGGATCAGGTCGGAGTTGTTGCGCGAGTTGGAAGCATCGGGTCGGCGCGCGGACGAGTCGCCGGTCGCGGCGGAAGAGTTGGGTGCGCTCGTGCGTCTGATTGACGAGGGACGGATCAGCGGCAAGCAGGGGAAGGACGTGCTCGTCGAGATGTTCAAGACGGGCAAGCGTGCGAGCGTGATCGTCGAAGAGCAGGGGCTCTCGCAGGTCTCGGACGCGGGCGAGATCGAGCGCGTCGTGGACGGAGTGATCGCGGCGAACCCGAAGCAGCTCGAACAATTCCGCGCGGGCAAAGAGACGCTCCTCGGCTTCTTCGTCGGGCAGGTGATGAAGGTGTCGCAGGGCAAGGCGAACCCGAAGCTCGTCAACGAGGTTTTGAACAAGAAGTTAAAAGGGTGAGGCTTGAGGCGGATGGAGATCAAGGGAAAGTCGGCAGTCGTCACTGGCGGCACGAAGGGCATCGGTCGCGCCATCGCGGAATCGCTCGTGCGCGAGGGGATGAACGTCTGCATCAGCGCGCGTGACGCGGGCGAGATCGAGCGGGCGGTGACGGAGCTGGGCGACGCGGGCGAAGGCATCGTGACCGGCGCGGTCTGCGATGTGCGCGACTACGATGGCGTGCGCGCCCTCTTCGAGCACGCCGCCGGCGAGTTGGGCGGCGTGGACGTGCTCGTCAACAACGCGGGCATCGGAATCTTCGGGCGCGTCGATGACATGTCGCCGGAAGATTTCCGCGCGGTTTTAGAGACGAACCTCTTCGGCGTCTTCTACTGCTGCCGCGAGGCGCTTCCCCTGATGAAGCAGCGTGGCGGCGGCTACATCATCAACATCTCTTCGCTCGCGGGCGCGAACCCGCACCCAGAGATGGCCGCCTACAACGCCTCGAAGTTCGGCTTGAACGGCTTCAGCGAGGCGCTGATGCAGGAAGTCAGGCAGGACGGCATCAAGGTCTCTTACGTCATGCCCGGCTCGGTCAACACGGCGTTCGGCGGCGACTCGCCCGACGACTCGAAGAGCTGGCAACTGCAACCCGCCGACATCGCCCGCGTCGTCCTCGATCTCCTGCGCCACGACGAGCGGAGTCTGCCGAGTCGCGTCGAAATCAGACCGAGCCGCCCGCCGAAGAAATAGGATGCTTGCGGCGGACGCCGAGATTACAAGGGGTGTGTCATGAGTAAACGAATCCTCGCTCTTTACCTTGCCAGTATCTTCGTCGCGACGGCATCGACGCCGGCTGCTCAAGTGGTCAGCCCGGCTAAGTCATCAGACACGGCGCAGCAGGAGCTTGATGAGGCTACGCGCCAACACTCCCTAGCCGTCGCGCTCTTCGACCAGAAAAAGTATGACGAGGCTTTAACTGCGGCTAAAAGCGCGGTCGATCTGCGTGAGCGAGCCGAAGGTCGGGACAGCACTCTGCTCGCTGGCGATCTGTATTTACTCGCCTCTTATTACCAGTTCACCGGAAAGAGCGATCAAGCCGAGCCACTCTATCGTCGAGCCATTTCGATATGGGAAAAGGCAAAGAAATTTGCCTATCCTTCCGAGCACATCATCGCGCTCGAACGGTATGCCTGCCTCAAGCGTGCTGACAGGCAGGATGAAGAAGCTGGAAAGTTCGGCAGCCGCGCGAGCGAGTTAATTGCGCGGTTGTACAAGGATGACGATGCGAAGCACACAGAGCAGAAAGTTGATCGCCCGAAAGAGCATGGAACGGTCATAGTCGAAGTGACGGTTAATGAATCAGGGAGAGTGATCCTGGCTTGCGCCCAGTCCGGTCCCGAGCTGCTGCGTGAGGCGGGCGTTACGGCGGCTTACCGAGCACGATTCAGCCCGACTATTCAAAACGGCGCTGCCGTAAGAGTCAGGGGTACGATCAGCTACAAATTTACTCTTCAATAATGAGAGCCGTGTTGCAGCGTGTGACGCGCGCGAGCGTGAGGGTCGCGGGCGAGACGGTCGGCGAGATCGCGGGCGGGCTCGTCGTGCTGTTGGGCGTGGCGCGCGACGACGGGGAAGAGGACGCGCGCTACCTCTGCGAGAAGATCGTTAACTTGAGAATCTTTGACGACGCGGAGGGGCGCATGAACGTCTCTGTGGCGGAGTCGGGGGGCGCGCTGCTCGTCGTCTCGCAGTTCACTTTGTATGGTGACGTGCGGCGCGGGCGACGCCCTTCGTGGTTTGAGGCCGCGCCGCCGGAAGTGGCGGAGAAGTTGTACGAGTTCTTCGTCGCACAAGTGCGCGCGGCGGGCGCGCGGGTCGAGACGGGGAGGTTTCGGAAGATGATGGAGGTCGAGCTGGTCAACGACGGCCCCGTGACGATCCTGCTCGACAGCCGCAAAGTTTTTTGAGGCAAGCTGCGCCGGGGTTGCGGGAGGCGCGCGTTTCGACGTAAAAACTTACCGCACGTGAGAAGCTCCGCGACACGCGGAAACGAGAGGGAACTGATCAGGATGAGGCAAAAGGTTTGGGCGCGCCGCGCCGCGCTCGTCGTACTCGCGCTCACGCTACTGTCGGCGTCGTGCAATCAGAACGGCAACAAGAACGCGGCGACAAATTCCGACACTGGCGAGGAAGTGAACGAGGCGAACGTCAAGAAAGGCGTCAAGCCCGAGGCAGACGCGCAAGCCGCCGTCATCGAGACGGACTACGGGCGCATCGTCATCGAGCTCTACCCGAACCTCGCGCCGAAGATGGTCGAGCGTTTCAAGAAGCTGGCCGAGGAGGGCGTCTATAACGGTACCGCCATCCACCGCATCGACCCTGAACTGGGCATCATTCAGGGGGGTGACCCGAACTCGAAGGACGACGATCCATCGAACGACGGCATGGGCAGCTCGCAGTACCCGAACGTGCCCGCGGAGTTTTCCGACATCCCTTACGACCGCGGCATCGTCGGCGCGGCGCGCGGGCAGGCGAACGACTCGGCGAACAGCCAGTTCTTCATCACGTTCAAGCGCCAGCCCGCCTTCGACAAGCGTTACACCGTCTTCGGTCGCGTCATCGAGGGGATCGGCAACGCCGACATCATCGCCAACGCCCCCGTCGCCGAAGGGTCAGAGCGCCCGGCAGACAAGGTCGTCGTCAAGAGCGTTACGCTCGCGCCGCGCTCGGATTTCAAATAGGTATGAAGCCGGATGTACTTTAAGCCCATCCCTCAGTGATGGCGAAGCCGAGCCCACGAAGTGGGCGGTAGAACTTAGCCCACGGCGCGAGCCGGGGGACTGACGTCGCAGAGAAAGCGAGAGCCCCTGAAAGGGGCGAAAGATTCTTAAATCGAAAATCTTTCGCCCCTTTCAGGGGCTCTCAACT
>JBJMGS010000012.1:0-65147 GCA_045807785.1 Pyrinomonadaceae bacterium | reverse complement strand
AGAGCGGCTTCGTGCTGATGCGCGCCGAAGTCTATCGCGCGAACGACGACGCGGCTCCAGCGGCGACGGGACATGCCTTCGAGGTGCGCGGCGAGTCCTATGTGAATAAGACCTCTTACATCGAGAACGCCGAGACTTCTTCAGTCGGTCGCGCGCTGGCGCTCTTAGGTTTCGAGGTGAAGCGCGGCATCGCATCGCGCGAGGAGTTGCAGAAGACGGCGCGGATGCAGCCGGCGGCACAGCCCAAAGCGGCGGCGACCACCCCGGCGCCCGCCCGCGAAGAGTCGGCAGCCGATCTCGACCGCGACATTTTGCAGAGCGCGGGCGAGCTGGGCTACGACGCCGCCAAGGTGCGCAAGTGGGTCAACACCAAGTTCAAAGTTACCGACGGGCTAGAGAGCCTGAGCCCGCAGGACAAGCGCGAGGTGCTGAAGACTTTTCGAGAGCGGGCGTCGGCGGGATGACCCGCTACGGCGACTTAATCCGAACCCCGCCCACAGCGCGCACGTATTCAACGGGGAACGCCTGAAAGGAGTCACCCATGTTCTGCCCACAGTGCGGCGCCAACCAGTCGGACGATCTGAAGTTCTGCAACCTGTGCGGAGCGAACCTGCAAGGCGTCCGCCAGGCGGCGGCGTCGCGCGAGTCGGTGGAGAAGCTCGACTGGAATAAGACGTGGGTGGCGGAGATGTTCCTCTCCGAGACGGAGCGCAAGCGGCGCAAGGAAGAGGTCGAGCGGCAGCGCGGCATCACGCCCGAAATCAAACGCTACAACGAGATCAAGGCGGGCGTCATCACGAGCTGCGTCGGCATCGCCGTGTCGATCTTCCTGAGCGTCCTCTTCGACGGCATTGTCGCGAGCGGTAAGGTCACGCCGAGCGACGCACAGATTCTAAGAAACTTGTGGGTCGTGGGCATCATCCCTTTCTTCGTCGGACTGGCGCTCATCATCAACGGCCTGTTCGTGAGCAAGCGGCAGGCACGCATCATCCAGCGCGAAATGGAACGCGGCGCCGACGCCTTGGCGAACCAGACGGAGCCGCGCACCCTCCGCTCCGCCGACACGAACGAGTTCGTCCCCGCGAACTTCAGCGTGACGGAAGACACGACCCGCCACCTCAGCAACGTCAGACGAGAGCCGTAAAGCTTTCGCACGCTGCGCGCCTGACGACGCGATTAAGACCAGCCTCGTCCCCATCGTCGCCAAACCTGCCCGACAGTCAACCGCGTCGAGCCTCAGCCGTGAGTAGTGCGCGAACGCGACCGACCTGCGTCCTCCGCGTCTTCCCCGTCTTCATCGCCGGATGACGCGACCGCCTCCGTGAGATTGTTTAAGAGCCACGCGCGGAAGATGTTTGCCTCCGCCGCCTTGCCCGTCCAGCGCGCGCGGTCGTACATCACGAGCGCCATTGAGAGTGCGTGGTGTTGGCCGGCGCGGTCGCCAGCCAGCTCGAACTGTTGGTGTAGGCGGTCGACGATCTCGACGCTCTCTCTCGCCGTCTCCTCGTCTTTGAAGCCGAGTCGGTTGGCGAAAAACTTGGAATAGACGTTCATCGGGTGGGCCGAAGAGGTGTAGAGATCGAAGTAGCCGGTCTTCAGTCCCGCCTCCTGCAACGTCGAACCGACGTAGCTCGGACGCGAGCCCGTGATGATCGACAGGTCTTCGACCTCCGTGATGCCCGACATGTAGAGCGACAGAATCTGATCCTTCTTACTCACACGCGCCGAGCCTTTCTGCCCGCCCCGCGCCCCCACGCTCTCATCAATGCGCTTTGCCATCTCTGTGCCTCCTTGCCTCGTGCCGCAAACCATGACACGCACGGAAGTGGGCGGATTTTCCCGCCGCCGTCCGCGCGCTACTTCAGTCGAATCGGAAACTTTTCTGCAACTTACTACAACCCTATGCGCGGCGACAAGACCGACGAGCCGCGCACTGACTCGTGTCGCGCGCGAGCCGCCGATTTGATAGACTGACGGCGCAATTCCATTCCAGCCATTTTTCGCGCGACGGGCGATCCATCCCACGCGCGCCTTTCGACGGGGAACGAGACGGATGGAGAAGACTGCGCTCATCGTCCACGGCCATTTTTACCAGCCGCCGCGCGAAAACCCGTGGACGAATTCCATCGAGCGACAGCCGGGCGCGCGCCCCTTCCACGACTGGAACGAGCGCATCCAGTTCGAGTGCTACCGTCCGAACGCCTTCGCGCGCGTCGTGGACGCTTACGGTCGCGTCGAGCGGATCGTCAACAACTACGCGCACATCAATTTCAACTTCGGCGCGACGCTCTTCAACTGGCTCGAACGCTACCACCCGCAAACCTACGCGCGTGTCATCGCCGCCGACCGCGCGAGCGCGCGCACGCGCGGCGGGCACAGCAACGCCATCGCGCAGGGCTACCACCACTCGATCCTCCCGCTGTGCAACGAGCGCGACCGGCTGACGGAAATCCGCTGGGGCGTGGCGGACTTCAAACACAGGTTTGGGCGCGACCCCGAATCGCTCTGGCTCCCCGAAACCGCCTGCGACGACGCGACACTCGGCGCGCTCATCGACGAAGGTCTGGCTTACGTCATCCTCTCGCCCTTTCAAGCGGCGCGCGTGCGTCCCCTCGGCGCGCGCGTGTGGGAGTCGGTCGTTGACGGCGCACTCGACACCGGCGTGCCTTACCGCTATTTCCACCGCGACGGATCGGGTCGCTCCATCGCCATCTTTTTCTACGACGGCCAGCTCGTCAAGTCTGTCGCCTTCGACGGCGTGCTCGCGTCGAGTCACCTTCTCGTCGAGCGGTTCGAGCGCGCCGCCGGGCGCGGCGGTCTCGTCAACGTCGCGACCGACGGCGAGACCTACGGGCACCACTTCAAGTTCGGCGACCGCTGCCTCGCCTACACGCTCGAAGTCGAAGCGCCCGCGCGCGGGTTTCGCGTGACGAACTACGGCGAGTTCCTGGAACAGAACCAGCCCGCGTGGGAGGTCGAGCTGCGGCACAACGCGGCAGGCGAGGGCACGGCCTGGAGCTGCGCGCACGGACTCGGCCGCTGGGCGCGCGATTGCAGTTGCCACGCCGGCGCGCCCGAAGGCTGGAACCAGCGCTGGCGCGCGCCCCTGCGCCGCGCGCTCAACTTCCTGCGCGACGAAGCCGCCCGCGTGTTCGAGCGACAGGGCGGCGATCTCTTCTGCGACCCTTGGCGCGCGCGCGACCGCTACGTCGCGCTGCTCAGCGGCGCGCAAGACCGCGCTCAGTTTTTACGCGAGCAAGCCGCGCACGACCTCGGCGATGCCGGAGAGGTGCGCGCGCTATCCTTGCTCGAAATGCAGCGCGCGTCGCTGATGATGTTCACGAGCTGCGGCTGGTTCTTTAACGACATTTCCGGCATCGAGACGGTGCAGGACTTGCGCTACGCCGCGCGCGTGCTAGATCTCCTCGACGAGTTGGATGCCGCATCGCCGCGCGCGCAATTTCTCGAACTGCTCGCGGAAGCCGAGAGTAACGAGAGCGTTCACGGCAACGGAGCGGACATCTTCCGCGCGCAGGTCGAAACCTCGCGCGTCTCGCCGCGCCGGGTCGCGGCCAGTCTCGCCATTTCGGGTCTCGTCGCCGCGCCCGAAGCTGTCGGGCAGTCCGCCGGTTACGACTACGCGCGCCGAGATTTCGAGATGCGGCAGCACGGAAGGCTCGCGCTCTCGACCGAGCGGCTGAGCCTGCGTTCGCGCGCGACCGGCAGGCACTTCGACTTCGCCGCCGCCTCGATGCACTTCGGCGACGTGGACTTCTACTGTGCGCTGCGCGAGGCGGAGGGCGAGGCGGCGTTCGCCGCGGCGGCGCAAAAACTGCGGGAAGAGTTTCGCACCGCGTCGCTGCCGCGCCTGCTGCGTCTCGTGCGCGAGGAGTTCGGACCTGACGAGTTCGGGCTGGAGCATCTGCTGCCCGAAGGTCGCGAGGGCATCTACGAGATCGTTTTCGGGCAGATGATCGGGCGCTTCACAGAGCAGTACGAGTTTCTCTACGAAGAGAACCGGCGCAACATCGAGATGCTGCACGACGCGGGCTTCGAGCTGCCGCCGGAGCTGCGCGCTGCCGCCGAGTTCACCGTCGGTCGCCGCTTCGAGTTGAGCCTGCAAAGTCTTGAGCGCGACCCGTCGCCAGCTTCCTTGCGCGCGGCGGTCGAGATCGCCGACGAGATCGCGCGGCTCGGCTACCGGATCGACCGCGCACGCACGCGCCGTAGCGTCGAGCGACTGATTACGCGCGCCGTCGGCGAGACGGTCGCTGCGCCCACGCCGGAAAATCTCGCGGCCGCCTTCGAGCTGATCCGCGTCGCGCACAGTCTCGGTCTCGACGCAGACGTCGAGCGCGCACAGGAGATCGCCTACGAGTCTGTGCGAGAAGGCGCGGGGCGCGATGCGCTTCGTGGTCTGGCGCTCACACTCGGCTTGTCACCAGTTCTGTTTGAGCAAACTGAAAGTGAAACTAAGACTGTGGGAAAGTCCGTCGCCGACGCGGTGACGGACGACGACGCGCAGGGCGTCCGAGAGACGGCGCTGTCGTAAGTTGACGCCGCGTCAAAGTTTTGATGGAGCCGATCACGCCAACACTTGTCTCCGCGCGCGAGCTTGAGCGGCTGTTCTCGCTCACGCATACAGACCCGCACTCCATCCTCGGCGCGCATCCATCGCCGCGCGGCGTGTGGGTGCGCGCGTGGCGACCGGGCGCGGCACGCGTCGAGCTGCTTGCCGAAGGCGTAGGCACGCGCGAGATGACGCTCGCGCACCCGCGCGGGCTCTTCGAGCTGTTGGTCGAAGATCGCACGCAGGTCTTCCCCTACAAGCTGAGGACTCATGAGCCGGACGGTCGCGTCTTCGAGCAGCACGACCCTTACGTCTTTCTCCCCACCTTCGGCTCGCTCGACGAGCACCTCTTCAACGAGGGGCGGCACCTGAAAGTCTATGAAAAGCTCGGCGCGCACGTCCGACAGTTCGGCGAGGTGCGCGGCGTCGCCTTCGCCGTGTGGGCTCCGAACGCGGACGGCGTGAGCGTCGTCGGAAGCTTCAACTTTTGGGACGGTCGCGCGCATCCGATGCGACGGCTCGGCACCTCTGGCGTGTGGGAGTTGTTCGTGCCGGAAGTCTTGCCGGGCGCGCTCTACAAGTACGAAATTCATCGGCGCGGCACGCCCCCCTTCCTCAAAGCCGACCCTTACGCGCAAAGGGCGGAAGTGCCGCCAGCCACGTCGTCCATCGTCTTCGCGTCGAGCTATGAATTCGGCGACGACGAGTGGATGGCACGCCGCGCCGCGCGCGACCAACAGCGCTCACCGATGTCGATCTACGAAATCCACCTCGGTTCCTGGCGGCGCGTCCTCGAAGAGGAGAACCGCTCGCTGACTTACCGAGAGAGCGCGCCCGCGCTCGCCGACTACCTCGCCGAGATGAATTTCACGCACGTCGAGTTCCTGCCGCTCAAGGGGCATCCTTACGGCGGCTCTTGGGGCTATCAAGTGGCGAACTACTTCGCGCCGACCGCGCGCTTCGGCTCGCCAGACGACTTCCGCTATCTCGTGGATTACCTGCACCGCCGGAATTTTGGCGTCATCATGGACTGGGTTCCCGCGCACTTCCCGAAAGACGCCTGGTCGCTCGGTCGCTTCGACGGCACGGCGCTCTATGAACATCAAGACCCGCGCCGCGGCGAACATCCAGACTGGGGCACCTACATCTTCAACTACGGGCGCAACGAGGTGAAAAACTTTCTCCTAGCAAACGCCCTGTTCTGGCTCGACGAGTTTCACCTCGACGGGCTGCGCGTGGACGCTGTCGCTTCGATGCTCTATCTCGACTACAGCCGCGACGACGGTCGCTGGCTCCCGAACCGGTTCGGCGGTCGCGAAAATTTAGAGGCCATTGATCTGCTGCGCGAGCTGAACGTGACAGTCCACGCCGAGCAGGCGGGCGCGTTGATGATCGCGGAAGAGTCAACGGCGTTCCCGCGCGTGAGTCACCCGGTGGGCGAGGGCGGACTGGGTTTTGACTTCAAGTGGAACATGGGCTGGATGCACGACACGCTGCGCTACTTCGAGCGCGACCCGCTCTACCAACGCTTCCACCAAAACGATCTGACGTTCGGACTGGTTTACGCGTGGAGTGAAAAGTTCATCCTCCCCTTCTCGCACGACGAAGTCGTCCACATGAAGGGCTCGATGCTCAACAAGATGAGCGGGCGCACAGCCATGGAGAAGTTTGCGACCCTTCGCGCCCTCTACGCGCACATGTGGGCGCATCCGGGCAAGCAGTTGCTGTTCATGGGCGGCGAGCTGGCGCAGTGGCGCGAGTGGAACGACGCGCAGAGCCTCGACTGGCACCTGACGAATGAACCCGCGCATGAGGGCGTCCGCCGCCTGGTTCGCGAGCTGAACCGGATTTACCGGGACGAGCCCGCGCTGTGGGAAGCCGACCAGGAGCCCGCGGGGTTCGAGTGGATCGACGCGGGAGACGCTTCGGGCGGCATCATCGCGTATTTGCGCCGCGCGCCGCGTGCGCAGAGGGAACTGGTCTGCGTCTGCAACTTCGCGAACGAGGCGAGGGACTACCGGCTCGCCCTGCCCGCGCCGGGCGGCTACCGTGTGCTGCTCAACACCGACGACGAAACCTTCGGCGGCTCGTCGGCACTTCCAACACTCGAAGCCGAAGCGCAACCGCTGCACGGGCGCGACTACTCGGCGGCGCTCGCCCTGCCGCCGCTCACGACCGTGTGGCTCGAAGTCCCGCGCACCGAAAGTAAGTCGGACGGGGACGTAGAAAGCGCCGCATCGTCGCACAAGATTGATGACAACTCGGCTTCGCCCGACGCAGGCTCGCCAGAAGGCGATGCGAGTTCGCCGGACGCCGCGGGCACCGCTTCGATCAAGCCGCGCCGACGTTCAAGCCGAAAGGGGATGCGCGGATGAGGCACTTGTCTCGGCAGATGAATGTGGCGCGCGGTTACGTCTTCGCGCTCGCATCGGTCGTCGTCTGCCTCGCGCTCGTTTCCGGGCTCTCGATCTCTTCGGCGGACGTGCGCGTGTCAAACAGCCCGGCGTCGGAGGGACGCCCCATTACGCCCGCGGGCGAACTCGTCATGGACTTGACGACGCGTCAGCCCGCGGTCGGCGCGCTGCCCGTGGACTTCGTGCGCAGCCCGGAGCGCGGCGGCGCGAACGGGCGCGGACGCTACCTCGTCGCCGTCAACAGCGGCTACGGCCTGCAGTTCAGCGCCGCGACGAACAAAGCGCAGCAGTCGCTCTCCGTCATCGATACGGAGCCTGCACCTGCGCCCGCCGTCGTGCAGAATGTTTACTTCCCGACGCCACAGAGCGCGAACGTCGGCCTGGTCTTCGCGCCGCAGCCGGACGCCGATGGAGCGTTCAGAATGTACGTCGCGGGCGGCGTCGAGAATAAAGTCTGGGTCTTCCGCTTGACGCCCGGCGCGCGCGAGCCCGTCTCGCCCGCCTCACCCGGCCCCGACACGAAGGTCAAAGCCCCTTTCATCGATCTCGCCCCGCTCGCGCAGTCTAAGCCGACGCCGCGCGAAAATGACGGGCGCGCTAGCGTCTATCCGACCGGGCTCGCCATCAGCGACGACGGCGACACGCTCTTCGTCGCCAACAACCTCGACGACAGCCTCGCCGTCGTCTCAGACCTGAGCGCGGTGAAGCCGCAAATCTCGCGCGTCGATCTGCGCGACGACGGTGGAACCGAACTCTATCCTTACGGCGTCGCCTACGCCGCGCCGCCGGACGTAAATGGAGCCGCGCGAAAAATCTTCGTCTCGTGTTGGAATAACTCGTCGGTCGCCGTCGTGCGAGAGAGAGAGCACAAGCTCGCCCGACACATCACCGTCGGCGGACACCCGACCGCGATGATCCTGAACCGTGAGCGCACGCGGCTCTACGTCGCGAACTCGGACGACGACAGCGTCTCGGTCATCGACACCGCGCGCGAGGTCGAGGTCGAGCGCATCAACGTCCGCCTTTCCGAGACTTCATTGAGCGGCCACACGCCCGAAAGCCTTGCCCTCTCCGAAGATGGCGCGACGCTCTACGTCGCCGACGCGCATAGCAACGCCGTCGCGGTCGTCGCGCTTTCGTCAAACTCGCGTGGCACGGCGAGGCGGCTTGCACGACAGACGGCCGCGCCGCGCGACGCAGAGCACGGCGCGGCGGATAGTGATGTGGGGCGCAGTCGCGTGCGCGGCTTTATTCCGACGGGGCAGTACCCTTCGGCGGTCGCAGTCGTCGGCTCGACCGTCTTCGTCGGCAACGGGAAGGGCATGGGCTTTGAAAACTCTTCCGTCGTCGTCAACAATTCCGGTCGCGAGCCGAACACGCCGAACGACCGGTTCCCGGTGGGCACAGGACGTGCGATGAAGTCGGGCGGCGAGTACAGCGTCGCCGTCGTCGCCGGCAACTTCAGCGCGATCCGCGTGCCCGACGCGCCGTCGCTCGCCGCCTACACGCGGCAGGTGATGCGCAATGACAGCCTGCTCGACGCGCCGCGCACGCGTCTTTTCCGCGCGCCGCGCTCGCCGATCCGCCACGTCGTTTACGTCATCAAAGAGAACCGCACCTACGATCAGCTCTTCGGTGATCTCGCGCGCGCGGGCGACGGCAACCGCGCCGACGGCGATCCGACGCTCGCCATCTTCGGCGCGAGTGTTGCCGCGCGCAGCCCGCGCAACCAACCACAGAACGTCACGCCGAACCAGCGCGCGCTGGCGCTGCGCTTCGGCTTGCTCGACCGCTTCTTCGTCAACGCCGAGGCGAGCGCCGACGGTCACAACTGGTCAACCGCCGCCATCTCGACCGACTACACGGATAAAGCCTTCCGCTGGAACTATTCGTCGCGAGGTCGCCCCTACGACTTCGAGGGCTTCAACGGTCTGCCGGACTTGCGCCCCGACAGAGACTCGAAGACCGCGCCCGTCTTGCCGACGCCCGTCAGCTCCGAAGACATCGCCAACTTCGTCCGCCGCTTCGTTCCCTATCTCAACGGCGGGCGCGACGTTGCCGAGCCCGCGTCGCTCTACCTGTGGGACGCCGCCGCGCGCGCCGGGCTCAGCTACCGCAACTACGGCGAGTTCATCGGCACCGAGTCCGAAGCGTTCGTCCGCGCCGTCAACGCCAACCGGCGGCGCACTTATCCAGACACTTCGCCCAACGCCTTCGCCGTACCGACGAAGCGCTCACTCGAAGGCCATCACAGCACGACGTTCCGCAACTTCGACACGGTGTCGCCCGACGCGATGACCACGGACTCGTACCGCGCCGCGAAGGAGGCGGGCGGCGACGCACTCGTCAGCCAGTGGAACGCCGACGCGCGTTTCCGCGGCACGTCGCGCGCGGGCGAGTGGCTGACGGAGTTTCGCGGCTACGTCGAAGATTTGCGCGCGGGTCGCGGCGACCGTCTGCCGAACCTGTCTATCGTGCGCCTGCCGGCGGATCACACGGAAGCTATGACGGTGGATTTCCCGACGCCTCAGTTCTACGTCGCCGACAACGACTATGCGCTCGGTCTGCTCGTCGAGGCGATCTCGACGAGCCCCTACTGGCGCGACACGGCGATCCTCGTCGTCGAGGACGACGCGCAGGACGGCCCTGATCACGTGGACGCGCACCGCGCGCCCGCGCTCGTCATTAGCGCCTACAACCGACCCGGCGCGCTCGTCCACACGTTCCACACGACGGTCAGCCTCATCCGCACCATCGAGCTGCTGCTCGGGCTCGCGCCGATGAACCAGCTCGACGCGACCGCCGCGCCCATCGACATCTTTCAGGATCGCGCCGACCTCAGACCCTTCAAGGCGATCCTGCCCGACCTTGCACCCGACAACCTGTTGAACGCGAAGCCGCACGACGAAGCCGCGCGCTACTGGGCGGAGCGCAGCGCCGAACAGAACCTCGATCAAGCCGATCAGGCCGACGCGCGCGTCCTCAACCAAGCGATCTGGTTCAGCGTGCGCGGCAGCGCGACCCCGATGCCTGAGGCGGCGCGCCTGCCCGTCGTTGACTCTCTGCTCGTTCAGCCCGCCCGCGTGGATGAGGGCGAACGGGCACAGGTCGCGGTGAAGAAGAGATAGGCTTGATTTCAGCAGCGTGGCAAGTTGCAGGCGAAAAAGTTGAAGGCGAAAAAGTCTCAAGGATCGAGATCGTCGATCTGTAGCCCGACCGGGTTAGCGCCCGCGCCTTTGATTTGATCGATGACGCGCGCCACCTCGCCGTAGCGAATCCCGCGCGGGGCTTTAATGAAGACTGTCTTCTCGATCCGCTCCGACGCGGGAACCGTGTCGAGTGCGATCAGTCCTTGCCGCAAAGTACCCGCTGCCTCCCGCGCATGGATCACCCGGTTGAGTTCCTCCACCAGCCCCTCCGGCTTCTCTACCGTGCCGAGATATTCGCCGCCGTTCAACCGCAGCCGCAGATCACGTGCGACGGTGACGACCAGCGTGAGCGGGTTAAGCTCAACGTGTTGTCGATCTGGTTGGGGCTCTTGAGGCACGAGCGCCTTGAAGCGCGCGGCTTTGAGCGGCGCAATGACCATGAAGATGATCAGCAGGACGAGCAGCACGTCGATGAGCGGTGTGACGTTGATGCTGGGCGTCGCCCGCAGATGAGAGTTAGCCGTGTGGGTTTTCATGTCTGCTCCTGTCATGCTGAAGTTCTGACGTCGCGCAAATCCCATGAGTCACCGTCGCCGTTCGGTGCGTTCGGAGTCTTAGACAATGCGTGCTCTAAAATGTTCCATGCGAGCAACCTCGTTCGTCGCCTCTGACTCATAGCTTGAGCGCGAATTGCGGCGGCGTCGCGGCGTGGCAAAGCCGGAGGCGCTTGCTACAATGTCGAGTCTCTCTCTGGCCGATAGTATTTCTTCTGGAGGAATAATGCGTAAGTTTGCTCTGATCAATCTCTGTGCCCTCTTCGTCTGCGCGTCGCAGGTTGCGAGCGCGCAACGCACACAACCGACGACCGCGCGCCCCGCCGCGACGCCCACGAGACCCGCGGCGACTCCGCCGCTGACTCAGCCCGCGACCGCGCCGAAGGTGGACGACTGCGGCTGCGAGGTGGAGACCCCGCCCGACGTGCTGGCCGTCGTCAACGGCGTGCGCGTGATGACGAAGGAGATTGATGATCCCATCCGGGAGAAGATTCAGCAGCTCCAACAAAACGTCACGGACGCGCGCAAGCGTGAGTTGAACTTGCAGATCAACAGCATGTTGCTCGTCGCGGAGGCGAAGAAGCGCGGCGTGGCGAGCACTCGGCTGATCGACGAAGAGATCATCAAAAAGACGCCGGAGCCGACCGAGGCCGAGGCGCGCGCCTTCTACGATCAGAACAAGGCGCGGATCAACGCCGAGTGGAGCGCCGACATCCAGGCGCAGATCGCCCAGTACCTGCGCGATCAGCGGCAGGGCGAGCGGGCGAAGCAGCTTGCCGAGCAACTCCGCGCGGCCGCCGCCGTCAAGATGAACGTGACGGAAGCGACGCCGCCCGCGACCCCTGCGGATCGCGCGCGCGTCTTCGCCACGGTCAACGGCACGCCCGTCACTTCGGCGATGATCGAGGACTCGCTTAAGCCGCTCGTCGCGAGCACGCAGCAGCAGGTTTATACCTTGCGCAAGACTGCGCTCGATCAGCGCATCAACGACATGCTGCTCGAACAGGAGGCGAAGAAGCGGCAGACGACCGAAAGGGCTGTGCTCGACGCCGAGATTAATGCCAAGCTGAAGCCGGTGACGGAGACTGATGCCCGCGCCTTCTACGATCAGAACAAGGCGCGCATCAACGGCGACTTCGCGCAGACGAAAGCGCAGATCGTCCAATACCTTGAAGGGCAGCAGCAGGAGAACGTCTCGTCAGCCTTCGCCGAACAGCTCCGGCGCGGCACGGCGGTGCAGACCTTCCTGCACGAGCCGCCCCTGCCCGTCTATCAGATCAGCACGGACGATCAGCCGTCGCGCGGCGCGGCGAACGCGCCGGTCACCGTCGTCGAGTTCACAGACTTTCAATGTCCGAGCTGCGCGGCGATGGAGCCCGTCATCGAGCGAATCATGACGGAGTACTCGGCGAGTGTGCGCCTTGTCGTGCGAGACTTCCCGCTCACCCAACACGAGAACGCCTTCAAGGCGGCGGAGGCGGCGGAAGCGGCGCGCGCGCAAGGAAAGTATTGGGAGTACACGCACCTGCTCTTCGCCAACCAGAAGGCACTCGAGGTGACGAAGCTCAAGGAGTACGCCACGCAAGTCGGGCTCGACCGGCAGAAGTTTGACGCGCTGCTCGATTCGGGTCAGCTCGCCGACAAGGTGCAGATCGATTCGGTTGACGGCACGCGGCTCGGCGTCAGCGCCACGCCCACGCTCTTCGTCAACGGTCGCCCGTTGCAGGAGCGCAGCTACGAGGCGCTCAAGAGCGCCATTGATGTCGCACTCAAGGAGAAAGGCAGGGGCTGACGAAGGTTTTAGAACATTCCGACTTGGGAGATGCCGACCCTCAGTGGTCGGCTTCTTCATTTTGGGTGAAGACTGCCGGGCTTGTTTGATACTCGCCGGATCAGGTGGAAGTGTCGCGAGCGAGGGCGCGCATGTCGCGCAGGAGGGAGCGGCGTTCGCGGAGCAGCCGGAGGAAGTGCCGGCGGTCGCGCGCGAGGAGCCACGCGGCTCTGAACCAGCCGCGCAGATCGTAGAGCGTTTCGAGCGAACGCAGGGCGACGTAGCCGCACAGGATCGAGAGCGGCAGCGAAGCGAGCGACCAACGCCAGCCCGCGATGAGATAGACCGCGAGCATGACGACGAGCCACGTCGCGGGGACGAGCACAATGGCCGCGAGGATTTTGACTGTCGCAGCGATCTCGTCCACGCCGTGCCGCCGGTAGAGAAGCGACGCGACGGTGCTCGCCAGATAGGCTGGCAGGTGCAGGAGCGCTCCCGTGACGGCGAGCGGCGAGACGAGCCCGACGGCGAGCCAGCGCAGCAGGAAGCGACGCACGACGAACCAGCGCGTGTGTGCGAGCACAGAGAGGTTTTCGGGGGCGATGCCGACGGCGCTCAAATCCTCCTCGTATTTCAGCAGGCGTGCGCGCAAGGTTTCGACGCGCGGAGACAGTCGGGCGGGCTCGCGCGCTAGCGTCTCGGCGAAGCGGCGGCGCAGGTCAAACTCGGCGGAGAGCGAGACGCGGAAATTGAGCGTCTCGTAGATCGAAGAGAAGAGCTGTTCGGCGCGCGCCACGGTCTCCAACTCCTCGTCGTCGGCGACATTGAGCGTCACCTCATGCAGCGCCGTCTCGATCCGCGCCGACAGCTCGCGGACGGCTTCGTGCGAAGGCTCGCCGTCAGCGTCCGCACTCGCAGGCAGCACTTCGATGGGAGAGCCGAAGCGCATCAGCACTTCGCTGCGAAACGTCGTCTTGGAAGTGTAGTAGAGCCCGACGGGCATGATCTTGAGCGAGCGCAAGGGGGGCGCGTCTGCGGCGTTCTCTCCCCAGGAGAGCGCGCCGAGGGCGATGCGTGCCGCGCCGGTCTTGACGG
Source organism: Pyrinomonadaceae bacterium (assembly GCA_045807785.1). GTDB lineage: Bacteria > Acidobacteriota > Blastocatellia > Pyrinomonadales > Pyrinomonadaceae > JAIVGV01. The sequence goes on along the minus strand of JBJMGS010000012.1, from coordinate 51,594 downwards.
GCAGCAGGCGCGTCGAGTCGTGCGACCTGCCTTCGGGGAAGATGGCGATGCAGCGGTTGCGCCGCAGCAGCTCGCGGCAGAGCGCGAAAGTCTCGCGGTTCGATGCAGCGCCTTCGGGCTCGTCCACGCGGCGATAGACGGGCAGGGCTTCGACGACGCGAAGCAGCCCGCGGATGACGGGCATGCGGAAGAGCGTTGACTTGGCGAGGAAGGAGATGCGGCGTGGGAGCGCGCAGAAGACGAGCGCCGGGTCGATCAATCCGTTCGGGTGGTTGAGGACGAAAATCAGCGGCTCGTCGCGCGGCACGCGCCCCGCGCCGTCGGTCTCGATGCGGCGGAAGAAGAGGAGCAGAGCGAGGCTTAAAGCGAGCTGGACAAGTCGCCGGGCGGCTGAACCTTGGCGCCGAAGCGCCATCTCGGCGAAGCTGAGAACCGTCGTTTCGGGCATCGTCCTGATTATATGCGCAAAAAAAGGGCGCGGTCGCTTGACGCGAGAGACGAATGGGCGCACTCTGTTGCGTCAAAAGTCGCACTAACGGCGTAATTTTGTGATTATTCAGGACTCTAATGCGCACGAAGGGTCAACGGGCAGTCGCGTCCTCGGAGACAGCCATTGAAACCCCTGTTGCATCAAAGTGAACGGCAAATAATAAGCTTTGACGTTCATAAACAGGGGGATTTGGCAATGAAAAGCGTTCTTTCCAGATTGACGGCTCTCGTCGCCGCGTTGTGTCTCGCGGCTTCATTCGCCGTGGCGGCGCCGACCGAAGGCGCTCAGTCCGTCTCCAAGAGCGTGCGCAAGGCGCTCGTGATGCTGCCGTACTTCGGCGTCTTCGACAACCTCGAATACAGCATCGCCGCCGATGGCACGGTCACACTTTCAGGTCAGGTCGTGCGACCGACGACGAAATCTGACGCGGAGTACAGCGTCAAGCGCGTCAAGGGCGTGAGCCGCGTCGTCAACCGGATCGAGGTGCTGCCGCTCTCGTCCTTCGACGACTCGATCCGCGTCAGCGCATATCGCACGATCTTTAACACCGGCGGTCTCTACCGCTACGCAGCGGGGACGAACCCTTCGCTGCACATCGTCGTCAACCGTGGTCACCTGACGCTCGAAGGCGTGGTGGCGAACGAGGGCGACAAGCAACTGGCTTACCTCGCCGCGCGCACCGTCCCCGGAGCTTTTTCGGTGACGAACAACCTGCGCACGGACGCCGAGCAGCGCCGCATTGGCTAAGTTCGAGCGCGAGGCAGCGCGTTTTAGCCGAGTTCTGAGACTGCCGGGCGGTTGTGCGGATAGCCGCCCGGCAGTTTTTCGCACATTTAGCAACCGGGCGGGCTACCGGGACGTATCATGAGCGAAAGGTATTCTTAATGGTCATGGCTGAGAAGGATTTAGACAAGGGGGCTCTGCGTCCGCCGGTGCTCGGCGGCGAGTATCTGGCTTACCCCGAGACCGAGGACGAGCAGGGCGCGGAGGCGATCTCGACCGAGAAGATCGAGGACGTCTTACAGAAACTCGGCGGCGGCTCTTTGGCCGAAGGCGAGCATCACGATCTCATGTCCGATGCCGACACGGCTCACGGCGACGACGCCGAGGACTCGATGGACGGCGAGGCGGAACTCGATCTCTCCGCGGGCGAGGACGACAAGGCGAGCGATCCCGTCCGCCTCTACCTGCGGCAGATGGGACGCGTGCCGCTCTTGACGCGCGAGCAGGAAGTCGTCATCGCGAAGCGGATCGAGGCGGGACAGGTGCGCTCGAACCGCGCCATCGCCCGCTCGCCCATCGCGATCAAGGAACTGTTCAAGATGGCGGAGGAGCTGGAAGCCGGGGCGCTTGGCATCCGCGACGTCGTTTCCTTCGGCGACCAGATCGACCTGCTCGAGCAGGAGGATCGCGGCGAGGAGTACATGCGCTCGACGCTCGAAGACATCGGGCGCATCGACAAGCTCTTCCGGCAGGGGTTGAAGGACGCCGAGAAGATGCGCGAGGCGGCGAAAGAGTCGCGCGGCAAGGCGACCAAGAAGCTGCTCCGTTTGCGTCGCAAGGTCGCGCGCGCGCGGCTCGACACCGCGCGTGAGATCAAGCACCTGAATCTGACAGAGGGCGCGCGTCACCGCCTGATCGCGTCAATCGCCTCGGCGCACAAAGAGGTGCGCACCATCGAGCGCGAGATCGAGCGCTGCAACGAGCGGCTCGCGCGCAAGCGCATCAAGCCGGAGGAAGAGAAGGAGCTGAAACGGCAGGTCGCGGCGGCGAAGCGTCGGCTCAAGCACATCGAGGAAGAGGGTTTCCTCTCGGTCGTCGAGATCAAGCGCTCGCACAAGGCTATCTCGCGCGGCGTCGCGCAGACCATCGAGGCGAAGAGCGAAATGACGGAGGCGAACCTGCGCCTCGTCGTCTCCATCGCCAAAAAGTATGTCAACCGCGGTCTGCCTTTCCTCGATCTGATTCAGGAAGGCAACATCGGTCTGATGCGCGGCGTCGAGAAGTTCGACTGGCGGCGCGGCTACAAGTTCAGCACTTACGCGACGTGGTGGATTCGTCAGGCGATCACACGCGCGATTGCCGATCAGGCGCGCACGATCCGCATCCCCGTCCACATGATCGAGACGATCAATAAGTTGATCAAGACTTCCCGCGCGCTCGTGCAGGAGTTGGGGCGCGAGCCTTCGGACGACGAGATCGCGAAGCACGTCGGGATGTCGGCGGACAAGGTGCGCGGCATCTTCAAGCTGGCGCAGCAGCCTGTCTCCTTAGAGACGCCCATCGGCGACGAGGGCGACGCGAGCCTCGGCGACTTCATCGAGGACAAGACGCGCATCAGCCCCTCAGAAGGCGTCGTCGGCGAGAACCTGCGCGAGATCACGCAGGAGGTCTTGCAGACGCTCTCGCCCCGCGAGGAGAAGGTCTTGAAGATGCGCTTCGGTTTGGGCACGCACGGCGAGGAGCAGACGCTCGAAGAGATCGGTCAGACCTTCGACGTGACGCGCGAGCGCATCCGCCAGATCGAGGCGAAGGCGCTCAAGAAGCTGCGCCATCCCTCGCGCGCGCGCCTGCTCAAAGCGTTCTCCTGAAGCGTCGGCGCAAACAGTTAGAGTCAACCACTTGAAAGGGAGGCACGATTGAGGTCGTGCCTCCCTTTCGTTTGTTAAATACCAGCAGAGTCCGATCAGTCTCCACTTTTTTTTACCCACCGTACTCCTCCCGGAAAATTTATGCCGGCGCTGACCCGAAATCCTTTATGATGGCGCTCGCCGTTCTCGCACACTCACCAAGCAGCCTTTAACTCGGGAGGCACCGCTCATGCTCAAAGGAATCAAGATTCCCGCCGCGGGTAACGTCGGCCCGCTCGGCAACGCGGAAGAGTCGCGACAAAAGTTGAAGACCGCGTTCGAGCAAGCCAACCCCGGCATGACGCTCGACCCGTCGGGCGTCGTCTTCGACAAGAAGGGTCAGTTAGGCGGCAGGGCTTACATCAGGGGAGAGCAGGTCGCCCCGGCTAATTTCGAGAGCCACGCGCAGCAGGCTTTCGCGAAGGCTGTCGCGCGGCTGCGCCACGAGCAGGGGTTGGCGGCGGGCGCCGCGCCCACTCTCGCGCTGGCCAAGCAACCCACGGACGATCTGCGGATCGAGGCGATCCAGAACGAGGACGAGGACGAAGGCGTCATCGCGCCGCCGCCCCTGCCCAAGTCCAAGTCGCAGCCGAAAGCGGCGGCTGCGAACTTAGTCGCCGCTACCGCGCGCCCCAAGACAAAATTTCTCTTCGCCGAAGACGAGTCAGCCGGGCAGAAAGAGTCTCTGTTAGCCGCGCCCAGCGCCGCTGCTGCGACCGCCGCCGCCGCTGCAGGCGATCTGAAAGACTGCCCGGAGTCGGGCGACGGCGGCGACGCGCAGTTGAACGTCTTGAAGAATCGTAAAAAAAAAGGGGCGTGGCGGGACGTAAAAATCCAAAAGCTTCTCGACCTTGACTGGCCTGAGGACATCGAGAGGAAGCACCGCTCCAACTGGTCTGCCGCCGACATGGAGCAGGTTCACCTGAACGAGGCGAAGGGCGCGCTGCGCGTCGAAGGCTGGCTCGCCGGCGCGAAGGGGGAGAGCGAAGAGTCTTGCAACTGCCACTCGTCCACCGAGGTTGATTTCCACCTCTGGCTGGTTGACCAGCAGGGGAAGGCGGACAAGTCTAATCGCTTCCAGTCGCTCGTGTGCGAGGTGACGCCGCGCGTGCGCGCGCAACACAAACAGGGCTGGGACATCAAGCGGATCGCGCAGGTCGTCAAGTCGCGGACGAAGGTGCGTCTGAGCGGCTGGCTGCTCATGGATCAGGAGCACCCGGAGCAGCTTCCCAGACCGCAGAACGCGCACCAGACGCGCGGCACGCTCTGGGAGATTCATCCCATCATCGAGTTCGAGGTCAAGCAGCACGGCGTCTGGGTTCGTCTCGAAGACGCCGACCTGTAACAATCTATTTGGAGGACAACTATGCACCGAGAGTTCTCGCGACGCAGTTTCCTCGGCACGGGCGTTAAGTCTGCCGTCGCGCTCGCGGCCTACAGCCGCCTCTCCGCCGCCGCCGCGCCCGTCTTGCTCACCGCCGACGTGCCGCAGGCAGCGCGCACACAGGCCGTCGCGCTTGAGCCCGCTTTCGCGCGGCTCGACGAGTTCATCACTGCGCATATGCGCGAGACGGGCGCGCCCGGCATGACGCTCGCCGTCGCCAACCGCGAGGGGCTGCTGCGTGTCTCCACCTACGGGCTCGCCGACGTCAAGACGGGGGCGAAGGTCGCTCCGGAGACGCTCTTCCAGATCGGCTCGATCTCCAAGTCGTTCGTCGCCATCGCGCTGCTGCAACTGCGTGACGAGGGCAAGCTCGATCTACACAGGCCGGTTGCGCAGTATTTGCCGTGGCTTAAGATCGCTTCGAAGTTCGAGCCCATCACCGCGCACGACATCATGAGCCACACGGCGGGCTTGCCTGAAGCTCCGCTCCTGCTCGACACACTGCTCGCGGAGATTCCGACCGGCTCGAAGCCCGGCACGCACTTCCTCTACTCGAACACCGGCTACAACATCCTCGGCTTCCTCGTCGAAGCGCTCGACGGTCGCCCCTTCGCCGAGGCGATGCGCGCGCGCCTGCTTCAGCCTCTCGGCATGACTGCGAGCGCGCCCACGATCACGAACGACACGCGCCCGCGCATGGCGGTCGGCTACCGGCCCTTCTACGAGGATCGCCCGTTCCCCTTGCGCGGTCGTCTCGGCGAAGCGCCGTGGATCGAGATGGACATGGCGGCGGGCAGCATCGCCGCCACGCCCGCCGACATGGCGGCTTACGTCACCGCTCTCATCAACCACGGTGCGACCGCGCGCGGCAGCCGCATCCTCTCGGAAGAAGGCTTTCGCCTGTTGACGACGCCCGTCATCAACGCACCTTTTCGCCTCGAACCCGCGTCCTACGGCTACGGTCTCTGGATCAGCGACGTGGGCGGCCACACGCGCCTGCGCCACACGGGCGGCATGGTCGCCTTCAGCTCTTCGATTGACGTTGACCTGTCGGAAGGACTCGGCGCGTTCGCCTCGGTCAACGCAAACCTGCAAGGCTACCGACCCATCGTGGTCACGAAGTTTGCGCTCGAAGCCCTGACTGCGGCGCTCGCCGGAAAGACGCTGCCCGCCGTCCCCGCGCCGCCGCCCTCGCCCGAAGTGATCCAGAACGCGGCGGACTACGCCGGCACCTACACCTCGCCCGACGGGCGGAAACTCACCCTCGCCGCCGAAGGCAACCGGCTCTTGCTCGTCCACCGAGGCGCGCGCGTCGCGCTCGAACGCTCCGGCGGTCGCGATCGCTTCATCGTCAAGCACCCTGACTTCGATCTCTTCCACCTCGGCTTCGTGCGCGAGCGGGATCGCGTGGTCGAGGCGTTCCACGGCGCGGACTGGTACGCGGGCGAGGCTTACACGGGCGCGCGCTCCTTCACTTATCCGAAGGAGTGGGACGCCTACGCAGGCCACTACTTCAGCGACAGCCCCTGGTACGGCACGGCGCGCGTCGTGCTACGCAAAGGACAGCTCCTGCTCGACGGCGTGCAGCCGCTTGCGCCCGACGTGGGCAACACGTTCCGTCTCGCAGGCGATGATGTCTCGCCCGACCGTCTCAGCTTCGAGTCGGTCGTCGCCGGCAGGGCGATGCGCGTCGACTATGGAGGGATCATTTTCCGACGAACGTTCACGCCGTAAGCGTTCGCGTCGCCGGGCTGTGATTCTTTGGCGGTTCACTAACAATGTCGCACATGCGCGTTCGTCGAAGACAGGGAAGTGAGTTGAGCCGACTCTTGTTAGTCGTCCTCCTCGCCTTCGTCCGCGGCGGAGCCTTCGCGCAGACGCCCGCCTCCCCTTCCGCGCCACCGCCACGTCCGGCACTGCTGACGACCGCCGAGCAGCAGGATTCCGAGATCGAAGTCGTCGAGACGAACCTTTCGACCATCCTAATGACGGTGACCGACAAGAAGGGGAAGCTTCTCACCGACCTCCTACCCACGGACATACGCGTTTACGAGGACGGCGTGGAGCAGCGTGTCTCCGTCTTTGAGCGCGAGACGCAGCGCCCGCTCTCGCTCGCGCTCGTCTTCGACGTGAGCGCCTCGCAGCGGCAGACGTTGCCCGATCAGAGGGAAGCCGCCGGGCTGTTCATCCGCTCCGTCTTCCGCCCCGAGTCTGATCGCGCGACCGTCGTCTCGTTCGCCGGGGCCGCCTTCCTGCAGCAGCCTTTCACGAATGATCTCGCGCGGCTCGACGAAGCCATCGCGCAGGTCGGCGCGGGCTCTCCCGCAGCGCGTTTGGGGCAACCCAGACCGCCAGAGCCGGACGCGACGCCGCCGCCGTTCCGCATCGGCGGCGGGACGGCCATTTATGACGCGCTCTTTCTCACCTGCTACAAGGTGCTGACGAAGGCGCAGCCGAACTCGCGCCGCGCCCTGATTCTGTTGAGCGACGGGCTCGACAACGAGAGTCGGCTCAGCCCGCGCGACGCCGTCAACGGTGCGGCATACGCGAACGCCGTCGTCTATAGCATCGGCATCGGCGGTCACATCATTAACAAGGACGCGCTCCAGTACGTCTCAGAAGAGACGGGCGGGCACGCCTTCTTTCCCGAAGACGCGGGCGATCTGCGCAAGGCGTTCGCGCGGATCGAGCGCGAGCTGCGCTCGCAATACCTCATCGCCTACACGCCGACCAACAAGTCGCACGACGGCAAGCGCCGCGCAGTGCGCGTCGAGATCGTCAACCCGCTCCTCGCAAAAGACAAAGTGCGGCTCGCGTACCGCGACTACTACTACGTCGCCAAGTCCGCCAGAGCCCGCTAAAGCCGTGCGCGTCGCTGCGGCACCGTCGTCGGTCGCCGTCTCATGCCAGACAAGGAGTGCGTCATGTGTGTGCGCGTGAGCCTGATCGTCATCTGTCTGCTGCTGCTTTCTGTGAAGGAGGTGGCCGCTGCCGCCCCGTGCGCGAGCCTGCGAGCGCAGCCCGACGCGTGGGTCGCGAGAGAAGTTGATGCGCTCGTCCGCAGCGCACGCGCCGCTTACGATAACGATGACGCGCTCCCTGCGTATGAGCGTGTGCTCGACCAGATCAACGACGGGCTGAACCGCTGCTTGCTCGCCCGCGACGAGAAGTTCGTCAGCAGCCACCGCACGTTCGTCGAGTACGTCAACGCGGCGTCGCTCGGCCGCCTGCCCGACCACGAGCTGGGCTTCAACGTGCCCGACAAACAGTACTTCGCGGAGACGCGCGGGTTCGTGCAAATTCCAGCGTTCCTGCTCGACCCCGTCTTCCTGCGCGACGTCAGCCGCTTCGAGACGCTCGGACGCGCCAAGACTTTCCTGCGGCTGCTGAACGTGCGGCGCGCGCCGACGGATCAACTCGTCTTCTTCAGCTACGCGTCGCGCCACCTGGGGACGCCCGACAACGACGACAGCTTTCGCCGCCTGCTTATCGTCGTGCCCGGCGATGCTGGCACGGGCGTCCCGGAGAAGTGGGTGCAGTTCGGCATCACAGACCCCGGCGCGCGCACGCGCATCCGCAACGTCTCGGTCGTCTCGGCGCTCCTGAAGAACGACGGCACGTTCGACGCCTACTTCAAAGACTTCTACCGCACCTACCGACGCGACGGGTCGTTCGCCTCAATCGGCGGGCGCTGGGAGCTGGGCTACGGCGACGACAACTGCGCGGAGTGTCATAAGAGCGGAATCCTGCCGATCTTCCCCGAAGCGGGCAGCGTCAGGCGCGAAGAGCTGCCCGCGCTTGAAGAGGTCAACCGGCGCTTTCGCGCTTACGGCTCGCCGCGCTTCGACAAGTATCTCGACGGCGCGAAGTTCGGTCCCGGACTGAGCAGCGCGAGCCTCGAAGCACGCAGCCGGCGCTTCGGCGTTAACTTCGAAGGGACGGTCGTCGCACGCGCCATGTCGTGCGTCGCCTGCCACCAGACGCGTCAACTCGGGGCGCTCAACTGGCCGATGGATCGCGTCCTCGTCAGCTCCTACGTCAAAGGCGGGCGGATGCCTTACGGCTTCACCCTCACCGCGCCCGAACGCGCACAACTCTACGACAACCTGATCCGCGAATACTTCGCCACAGACCCCGCCGACCCCGGCATCCTCAAATCTTGGCTGCTCAGCAACGGCACGCGATAACTCACGACTGACAAACACTTCAGAAACGGCGTCAGCCCCGCCCGCGGCCCCTGCCTGAAAATTCGGCGAAACTTTTTGCCGCCGGATATCGTCCTAAGTAATCTATGGCTATGACACATATATCCCAGATGCTCGACCGGGAGCTGAAGAAGGGGAGCGCCGAGCTGTTGATCCTGTCGCTCGTCGAGGCGCGACCCCGGCACGGCTACGAGATCAGCAAGCTCATCGAATCGCGCTCAGACGGCGTCGTGCGCTTCAACGTCGCGTCGCTCTACCCGCTGCTCTACCGTCTGGAGCAGCGCGGGTGGATCAAGGGGCGCTGGGTGGAGGAGGCGGGGCAGAGGCGGCGGCGCTTCTACCGCCTGACCGCCGACGGCAAAAAAGTGCTCGCCGCGCAGCGCAACACTTGGCGCGAGTTCGTCGAAGCAATTAACCGGATTACGGGGATGGAACATGCCTGACTGGAAACGAGAAGTTAAAAACAGGTTGAGCGGCTTGCAACTCGACCCGGTGCGCGAGTCGGAGATCGTCGAAGAGCTGACGCAGCACCTCGAAGATCGTTACGAGGAGTCTCTGCGCGGTGGCGCGACGGAAGTGGAAGCCCGCCGTGCGGCGCTCCGGGAACTCGAAGGGGACGGGCTGCTGACGCAGTCTCTCCGACAGATCGAGAGCGCCACGAGCCGCGAGCCAAAGACTTCAGCATCGCATGGGAGGGTTAACGTGTTCAGCGATCTCTGGCAGGATTTACGCTACGGCGCGCGCGTGCTGTTGAAGAACCGCGCCTTCACCATCGTCGCCGTCATCGCACTGGCTTTAGGCATCGGCGCGAACAGCGCCATCTTCAGCGTGGTCAACACCGTCCTGCTGCGCCCGCTGCCTTACAAAGACCCGGAGCGGATCGTGTCGGTCGATGAAGACAATTCGCGACACGGCTTCCCGCACGACACGCCCGCGCCGGCCAACTACATCGACTGGCGGGACCAGAACAAAGTCTTCGACCAGATGGCGGCCATCGCCGATTTGAGCATGAACCTAACGGGCGCGGGCGAGCCGGAGCGGCTCGACGGCAGGCGCGTCTCAGCGAGCCTCTTCCCTCTGCTCGGCGTCGAGCCGCAACTCGGTCGCTGGTTCTCGCCGGAGGAGGATCAAGCCGGCGCGAACCACTCCATCATTCTCAGCCACGCGCTTTGGCAGAGGCGTTTCGGCGGCGACGCGCGCATCGTCGGGAAAAAGATCACTATGAACGGCTACGACTTCGAGGTCGTCGGCGTCATGCCCGCGAGTTTTCAGTTCCCGACGCGCGAGGATCAGTTCTGGATTCCCATCGCCTTCTCGCAGAGGGAAGCCGCGCGGCGCCGCTCACACTTCCTCGAAGTTTATGCGCGACTCAAAGACGGCGTCACGCTCGAACAGGCGCGTGCGGAGATGACAACTATCGCCGCGCGGCTCGCGCAGCAGTACCCGGAGGAGAACACCGATCTCGGCGCGGGGGTCGTCCCGCTGCAAGAACAGCTCGTCGGCAACATCAAGCCGGCGTTGCTCGTGCTGCTCGGCGCGGTCGGCTTCGTGCTCTTAGTCGCCTGCGCCAACGTCGCGAACCTGCTTTTGGCGCGCGCCGCCGTGCGCCAGAAAGAGATCGCCACGCGTGTCGCGCTCGGCGCGAGCCGCCTCAGACTCATCCGGCAGTTTTTGACGGAGAGCCTGTTGCTCGCAATGATCGGGGGCGTCTTTGGGCTGCTCCTCTCCGTGTGGGGCGTGCGACTGTTGAAGGCTTTCATCCCGGAGAACATTTCACAGGCGGCGTCGATCACGGTTGATGTCAAGGTGCTCGCCTTTACGCTGCTGGTCTCGCTGCTGACGGGGCTCGTCTTCGGGCTTGCCCCGGCGACGCAGGCGACGAAGTTCAACCTGAACGAGACGCTCAAAGAGGGCGGCAGGGATTCCGCCTCGGGCAGCCGCGGCAGCCGCATCCGCGCCGCACTCGTCATCGCGGAGGTCGCGCTCTCGCTCGTTCTGCTGGTCGGTGCTGGCCTACTCGTGAACAGCTTCCTGCACCTACGCGGCGTCGATCCGGGCTTTCACACGGATCATCTGTTGACGATGAACGTCGTGCTCCCCGCGCAGAAGTACGCCGATCAGGCGCACCGTTCGGCCTTCTATGACGATCTCCTGCGCCGAGTCGAAGCACTGCCCGGCGTGAAGTCTGCCGCTGTCGCGAGCCAGATACCTTTAATCAGACAGGGGGATTCCAACGGCATCGCCTTCGAGGGGCGGCCCGACCCCGCGCCCGGACAGGAAAACATCGTGGCGACGCGCATCGTCAGCCCGCGCTACTTCCAGACCATGGGCATACAGCTCTTGCGCGGTCGTCCGTTCGGCGAGCAGGACCGTGCGGACGCGCCCGCGGCAGTGGTCGTCAGCGAGTCGATGGCGCGGCGCTACTATCCGGGCGAAGACCCCCTGGGTAAGCGCATCAGTTTTGGCAAGCCCCAGTCGCCCGACGACTGGATGACGATTGTCGGCATCGTCAACGACGTGCGTCAGTATAATCTGGACGCCGAACCGAAGCCGCAGATATATCTGACCTACCAGCAGGCAGGGTTCTTCGCGCCGCGCCATCTCATCATCGCGACGAGCGTCGAGCCGCGCGGTCTCGGCTCGGCGGTGCGCGGGGCGGTGTGGGAGATCGACAAAGACCAGCCGGTCTCCGACATCAGCACGATGGAAGACGTGCTTTCGGAATCCATCGCGCGGCAGCGGTTCAGCATGATCCTGCTCGCCGTCTTCGCCGCCGTCGGACTCATCCTCGCGGCGGTCGGGCTCTACGGCGTGATGAGCTACTCGGTGGCGCAGCGCCGGCACGAGATCGGCATCCGCATGGCGCTCGGCGCGCAAGCCTCGGACGTGCTGCGGATGGTTGTCGGGCAGGGGTTGAAACTGGTCTTTGTCGGAGTCGCCATCGGGCTCATAGCGTCGCTCGCCTTGACCCGCGTGATGGCGAGCCTGCTGTTCGGCGTCAGCGCGACCGACCCGACGACGTTCGCCGTCATCTCGCTCGTCTTGGTCAGCGCGGGCGTGCTGGCCTGTTTCGTACCGGCGCGGCGCGCGACCAAAGTCGATCCGATGATCGCGCTCAGGTACGAGTAGGGCGGTCGGCGCAGTCGAGGCGAAGTCGGGGCGAAGAGTGAGCACACATGGCGAGGAGGTTCTGATGAAAATTCTGACAAGCGCACCGCATAGCAGGCGGCTCGGACGATTATTCGTCGCCTGCTTCATCTTCTCTACCGGACTCGCCGCCACAACCGCCGCGCGCCAGGGGGCGATTACGGGAACGTGGCGCATTGACTTCGACCGCGAACAGCCTGACCTTGTCTCGCTGTCGATCCTGCGCGGCAGCTCGCGTTCGGACGGCCCCATCGCGCTCGGCGAGTTGCAAGGCTTGACGCGCGAGCAGGCTTTCGGCGCGGGGCAGGCAGTGAAGTTCCGCATCGTGCGCGAGGCGGGGACGTTCGAGTGTGAGGGCAGGTTTAGCGGCGGCAAGGGCTCCGGTAGCTGGCAGCTCTTTCCCAATGAGAGCTTCGTCGCAGAGATGCGCAGCCGCGGCTACGCGCTCTCGTCGGACAGGGAGTTGTTCGAGTCGGCCCTCTTCGGCGTCAACCTCAAGTCGGTTGACGAACTCAAGGCAGCCGGGTACGACCACATCCCTTTCAACAAACTGATCGAGACGCGCATCTTCGACGTCAACGCGGAGCTGATCGAAGAGATGCGCGGCGCGGGCTACACGAATCTGACTTTGAACGAGCTTGTCGAAGCCAGAATCTTTAAGATCGATAGCAAGTATATCGGAGAGGTTCAATCGCTGGGCTTCGGACGCCCGTCGTTCAAGCAGCTAGTCGAGATGCGCTCGCAGAACGTCACGGCGGACTACGCGCGCGAGATGCGCGCGGCGGGCTTCGACCTCTCGCCGCGCGAGCTGGTCGATTTCAAGGTCTTCGGAGTCACGAGCTCCTTCATCAAGGAACTGAAGGAAGAGGGTTACCCCTCGATCACGCCGCGCCAGATCGTCGATCTGCGTGTCTTTCAGATCGACGCCGCCTACATCCGCCGCGCCAAAGCCAACGGCTTCCCCAACGCAACCGTCGAACAGATCGTCAACCTGCGCATGAATGGCACCGTCAAATGATGGAGCTGACCGGCCTCGGATGAACTGCCGGATTCCTCACGAGTCCGATAACGTTTGTTTCCTCACTAGAGCGCGGGGTCATCAGGAAATCTTGGGGCGGCGCCCTTGAACTTTCGCCCGTCCACGGAATATCATGCGCTCCACTCGCGGCAGGTAGAGGACAAACGCAATTGGCGCAAACCCCACGACGAAGATCGTGAGACGAAGGGCGGCGGCGGTTGGCAGCGAACCCCCGACCGCCCTTTAACTTTGGCAGGCCGATTCCACGTTCAACTTAGGGCTGCGGGCGCCAGTCAGTTCTTGCGTGCTGGATATTGATCTACTCCCAAAGCCACAGACGTGCTGCGTCATCGCCCGCCACGCGCCCGCGTGCGCGGCTCGCCTCTCGGTTACGGCGTTGGGTTGCGCGACGATCTTGCCGGGCTGCGTGTCTCTAATCGAGGTCAAATTCTAAATGAAAACAAATCACCGCGTTTCGTTGATCGTTGCTGTGTTCGTAGTCATGCTGTTGGCGGCGGCGGTTAGCCTTCACAGTCTGACCTATGCAGTAGGCCGTCGCGCCGGGGTCATGATGGCTTCGGGCGACGACCTCTTTGCCGGTCTCCGCTGGCGCAACATCGGACCGTTTCACGGCGGGCGTATCTCCGCCGTCACCGGCGCGATCGGTCAGCCGGGCGTCTTCTACGTCGGCGCGCCCGCCGGAGGTATCTGGAAAACCACCAGCGCGGGCGTGACGTGGTTCCCCGTCTTCGATCAGTTCACCAACGTCGATAGCGTCGGCGCGATCCAGGTGGCGCCGTCCGATCCCAACGTCGTCTATGCCGGCACGGGCGACTCGGTGCAGGGCTCGTCCGGTGACGGCATGTACAAGTCAACCGACGCGGGCAAGACGTGGACGCACATTGGCCTCGAAGAAACTACCAAGGTCAACAAGATGGTCGTTGACCCGAAAGACCCGAACATCGTCGTCGCTTCGACGCAGGGCGACGCGACCCATCACGGTCAGGGCATCTACCGCACGACGGACGGCGGCAAGACCTGGGAGAACACGCTGCGGCCGGAGAACGCGAACGGCACGCGCGATGTCGAGTACGCATTCGACATGCCGAACGTGATCTTCGCCACGTCGCAGGGCGCGGGCGGCGGCTTCGGCGGTGGGGGGGGCGGTGGGGGCGGCGCGCCACAAGGGCCAAACGGCACGGCGCTCTACAAGTCAACCGACGAGGGCAAGACTTGGGCGAAGATCACCACGCTCCCGCCCTACACGGGCCGCATCAGCGTGGCAATTGCAATGCACACCAGCGGTCGGCGCGTCTATGTGATCGGCACGCCGCTTCAGGGGGGTTCGGGTCTGTCTCGATCCGACGATCAGGGCGCGACGTGGCAGCACATGGCGGGCGATGAGACGCGCATCGCCAATGGTCAGGGTAATTACAGCTCCGGCGTTTGGGTTGACACGCAGAACCCCGACATCATTTACACAATCGCCACCACCGTCTATCGCTCGACCGACGGCGGCAAGTCGTTCAGCCCATTCAAGGGCGCGCCCGGCGGCGAAGACCCGCACGTCGCGTGGTTAGACCCGACCGACAACAAGCGCATCTTCTTTGGCTTCGATCAAGGCCCCGCGATCACGCTCGATGGCGGCCAGACCTGGAGCGGCTATTACCAGATTCCCATCGCGCAGCTCTACCACATCAGCACAGACACGCGATACCCCTACTGGGTGATGGGCTCGCAGCAGGACACCGGCGCGATCATGGTGCGCAGCCGCAGCGATCAGGGTCAGATCACGACCGTCGATTGGTCGCCGCTGCCGTCGTCCGAGTTCGGCACGGTCGCGCCCGATCCGCTCAAGCCCACGACCGTGTACGGCGTAGGCTACGGCGCAGGGCAAGGCAACGGGTTGATCAAGATCGATCTCGCGACCGGGCAGTGGGGCAACGTCGCGCCGAATTTCGGGACGGACGCGAACCTGTACCCAGCGGGACGCGATTTCTGGAAACGGTTCGACACCGCGTTCGAGCCGAAGGCTCTGTACGTCGGCTACAACTGCATTCTCGTCACGCGTGACGGCGCGGAGACGTGGAAAGCGTTCAGCCCAGACCTGACCACGCCGAAGGGGCAGCCGATGGCGGCGTGCGGTGTCGCGCCGACGCCTGCGAGTCCGCACCCGACGGGAACTCCGACTCCCACGCCCGAGGCTCCGACTCCGAGTCCGACTCCGTCGGCTCCCGCGCCTTTTCCCACTCCGCGCCCGACGATCTCCGATTTCTCTCTCTCGACCGTCAAACAGGGCGTCGTCTGGTCGGGCAGCAGCAACGGGCAGATTTACAACACGACGGACGGCGGCCAGACCTGGAACAACGTGACGAACTTCACAGACCTACCGCCGAACGCCAACTTCGTCACCGTCGAAGCCGGACACGGCGACATCAACACTGCCTACGTGCTCGCCAACCTTGTCCCCGGACGCGGCACTCCCGCGCCGGCGACGGAGCAGCACTACATCTATCGCACGCACGACGGCGGCAAGACCTGGACGCGCATCGTCAACGGACTCCCGACGGATGAACGCACGGGCAGTCAGGTGCACGTCATCCGCGAAGACCCGAAACAGAAGGGCCTGCTCTTCGCCGGAACGGAGACGACCGTCTATGTCTCATTCGACGATGGCGACCACTGGCAGTCTTTGCGGCTGAATCTGCCGAGCACTTCGATCCGCGACATGGTCTTTCACACAGACGATCACATGAGCGATTTGGTGATCGGAACCTACGGCCGCGGCTTCTGGGTGCTCGACGACATGAGCCCGCTGCGCGAGGTCGCGGCGAAGGGGCAGCAGATCGCTGCGGCTCCGGCATATCTGTTCAAACCGGGCGACGCGATCCGCTCGCGGATGAACTCGAATTGGGATCAGCCGATGAACCCGGAGATGCCGCACGCGCCGAATCCGCCTTTCGGTGCGCTCATCTATTACCATCTCAGCCAGCCGCCCAAGGGCGAGATCAAGCTACAGATTTTCGACTCCGCGAATAAGTTGTTGCGGACGATCACGAGCACGCCGCCGCCTTTGTACCAGCGCCCTCCCTATCCCGATTACTGGCTGATGCCTTCGTCTGAGCGTGCGCTCGCGACGAACACGGGGACTAATCGCATCAACTGGGATTTGCGCTACGACGATCCACCTGCTTACAACCCGGACATCAATAACCAGATGAACTCCGCGCCGGCACAGGTTACGCCAGCGCCGCACGGGCCGCTCGCGTTGCCGGGCACGTACACGGTCAAGCTGCTGGTGGATGGCCAGACTTACACGCAGCCACTCGTCGTGCACAACGATCCGCGCGTCGGCGAAGGCGCAGGCGTCATGTCGGCTTTGCGGGCACAGAACAGACTGGCGATGCTGGCTTCGCAGAGCATGAAGGACAGCTACGCCGCCAACGAAGAAGTGGCCGCGGTGCGTACACAACTGGCCGCGCTCATGAGCGGCTCGCTACCGCCGGATGTCGCGGAGGCCGCGAAAGCCCTCGACGCGAAGCTGGCGACGTTAGGGGCTATCGGTGGCCGCAGCCCGCGTGGTGGTGGTGGCGGGTTCGGCGGCGGCCCCGCACGTGCTCCCGGCAGCGTCTTGGCTTTCTACTCGATCAATGGGCTCTTCTACACGGTTCTCGGTCCGTTCACGCAGAACGGCATCGACATGCCGCCCACTAAGGCGGAGGTCGATACGTGGGAATCCAGCTGCAGGGAGTTCAATACAACGGTGAACGCGTGGCAGACGATTCTCGGCACAGACCTCGTCGGCTTCAACAGCCTGCTCACGAAGAACAACCTGACGCCGCTGAAGACGACGCCGACAACGGCGGTGCCGGCGTCTTGCACGTTCGTGTCGCCCACGGCGAAGGCTGGCGCGGGGGAATAGACGCTCTACTGCCGGGCGGTTTGCTCTGCCGTGCCGTGAGCGAGTGATGAGTGAAATGACGCGGGGGAGGTTCGTTCTCACATGAAGCTGGTCATCCTGTTTATCGTCTGCTTGCTGTCGGTGGTTGGCGTCTCGGTGCTGGTCGGGCTCCTCGCCGGCTACGTCCCCGGCGTCATCCCCGTCCTCGTCCTGACGACGCTCCTGACGGCGGCGGTGAACAACCGCCTGGAGTCCAGAAGGATCAAAAGGGAGTTGGAAAGCGAAGGGCTCGGCAAGTACAAATAGGGCTCTCTCCCAATTTCTCAGCCGCATGGCCGGATGACTTTGTAATAAGTTGCAGAGTCATCCGGCTACGACTCGCCTTCAAGGTTCTAGCGCATCCTCAACTTGACGCTGACGCAAAACCGCTCTCGCCCGAACCGTCAGGCGGTTTCACACGAACCTGGCGCGTGTTGTATCTTTTGCAGCCCGCGTCAGTAGGGAAAGGAAGACAGATGATTCGAGTACAGAATCTCGTCAAACGCTTCGGCGACCTGACGGCGGTGGACGACGTCTCCTTCGAGGTGCGCCGCGGCGAGGTCTTCGCTTTCCTCGGGCCTAACGGGGCGGGGAAGACGACGACCATCAAGATGCTCACGACGCTGCTGCGCCCGACGAGCGGCGTGCTCGAGTTCGACGGGTTAGACCCGACCACGCAGCGCGACGAGGTGCGTCGCCGGTTCGGCGTCGTCTTTCAAGACCCCAGCCTCGATCAAGACCTGACCGCCTGGGAGAACATGGAGATTCACGGCGTGCTCTACGGCGTGCCGCGTGTGGAGCGCCGCGAACGCGCCGAGACGCTGATGAAGCTTTTCGAGCTGTGGGATCGCCGCGCTGCGTTGGTCAAGACCTTCTCCGGCGGGATGCGGCGGCGGCTGGAGATCGCGCGCGGGCTGCTCCACACGCCGAAGGTTCTCTTCCTTGACGAGCCGACCCTCGGGCTCGACCCACAGAGCCGCAACCAGATGTGGGCGCACGTCAAAAAGCTCAACGAGTCGGATCAGGTCACGGTCTTTCTGACGACGCACTACATGGACGAGGCGGATCGCGTCGCCGACCGCATCGCCATCATCGACCACGGGCGGATCGTCGCCACCGGATCGTCGCAGGAGTTGAAGGAGCAGACCTCGACGGACTCGCTCGAAGGCGCGTTTCTCGCGCTGACGGGCACGACCATCAGGGACGAAGGCGCGAACTCCGCGGACGCCATGCGGCAGATGGCGCGGATGTGGAGCGGCAAGCGATGAGGGTCATCTACATACTCTGGCTGCGCGAGGTGAAGAAGTACCTGCGCTCGCGGACGCAGATGATCGCGTCGCTCGGCTCGCCTTTGATGTATCTCGGCGTGCTCGGCTTCGGGTTGGGGCCTGTCTTCCAGCGCGCAGGCGAGGGGAACTATCTACAGTTCATGGCGCCGGGCGTGATCGGGATGACGGTGCTCTTCACTTCGATGTTTTCGGGGATCGCGCTGCTGTGGGATCGGCAGTTCGGGTTTCTGAAGGAGACTTTGGTGGCGCCCGTCCCGCGCCTCTGGATCATGGTCGGGCGAACTCTCGGCGGCGCGACCGTCGCGATGCTACAAGGCTTACTGATCTTCCTCGTCAGTCTCGTCGCGGGCTTCCGCCCGGTCGGCTTGCTCGGCCTGCCGACGGCCATCCTCGTGATGATGCTGACCGCTGTCGTCTTCGCGGCGCTCGGCACAACGCTCGGATCGAGTCTGAAGGACATGCAGGGCTTTCAGCTCATCATGAACTTCATGGTGATGCCGATCTTCTTCCTCTCCGGCGCGCTCTACCCGCTCGCGAACTTGCCGAAGGTGCTCGCGGCGCTGACGAGAATCGATCCTTTGACCTACGGCGTGGATGGCATGCGCGGGGCGCTGACCGGCCTGACTCACTTCGGCGTCAGCTTCGACCTTGTTGCGCTCGCCGTCGTGGCGGCCCTCCTGCTCGGCTTGGGCGCATGGCGGTTCTCAAAGATCGAGATATAGCGTGCGTCATGACCCGCCTTGCGTGGACAGGCATAGTTAGGTATATACCAATTCAAAGCTTAGGGCTTCCGCAGCCGAACTCGAATGCGGCGAGCATTCCGAGCAGGTAATAGTGCACAGGGACAGAGTGAAAGCGTGAATGCGTACAGCTATTATCACCATTCTCTTGGCGCTCGCCGGCATTTGCTTTGCGATTAACAATCAGCTTACTAATGGTGGTCATGGTATTTATGCTGAGTACTACCTCATTGCAGGTACATTCTTTTCGTTAGTCGCTGTAATCCTTGCTCCTATCTTCGCCATTAATTGGAGTAAGTCCGCTGCCGCGGATAACTCGCCGCAGATTTCGGCATTACCAAAGAACCCAACGCTGCGCAAAGCTGTTATCCGCCTACAATCTATTTATGATCACCTCTCAACGGCGGACTTGAGCGAAACTTACTTTAACGACTATCACGCCACACTCGATACTGTTCAGGCTGAGATTCACGAAGACCTTTCGCCTTTCCGCATACCGCAAAGTGAACTCAGAAGGCACGTTTCAAACATCGGCTGGGAAGGCGCTAATAGCGGCTGGCAGATTTCACAAACTAAGGAGCTGTTCTGCCCGCCCGAAGTCTTTCGCATTGCCCTTAGCGGCGCGCTGAATTTCATAAAGACCTACGAACCTTCCGAAAGCCCGAAGGAAGTTGAGGCTAAAACCGATCCGCCTAAGCAACTTCAAAAAGGGGCTACCTCTCAACCTCACGAGCAAGATGCGTTCATACCCGACAACCCACTGATCAATATGCTGAGGCTCGTGGCGAATGCTGGTAGCCGTTTCTCGCTTGATGAAATCGCGGATGCATTCGGGCGTAAGCCTTACGAAATCCAAGAACGCTTTGACGCATTGGTAAAATATGACTGCCTATCTCCCGACGAATCGGGCTTCTACGACCTCACAGAGAGAGGGAAGAAACATCTTTACGAGCAAGATTACGAAGTCCCTTACCCTTCCGCTAAAGACCCACTCGACGAAACGGCTATCAAAGTCCTCACGAAAATTAACGAAGGCATAGGCGAGGACTACCAACTCGCCAGAACCCTAAAGCTAGAACATAAGCAAGTCGGAAGGGCTTTGCGCCTGCTAGAATGGCGCAAACTAATTCGCAGAGATCAATCCTCCGATGTCATTAAGCGTTACCTAATCACCGGCACAGGGCGTGTGTACGTCAACGAGTTCGGCTATAAAGTTCATCAACCCCCGACGCAAGAGCCCGACGATTACGAACCTGACGAAACAGCCAAGAAAATCCTCCACCACATAAAGATCGGCAATAAATACGACTCCATACTCGCCGTCGGCTTAGGCTTCAAAGAAGAACTAATCAGACTGTACCTTTTACTGCTGGAGAGGTACGGCTACATCGTTTGGCATCAGCCAGCGAACGCCGCCCCTTACTCCGAACTCACTAAAAAAGGTGACGACACTCTGACTAACTATAAAGTTCCTCCATATCCCCCACCTGCGCCCGCTGATTACAAGCCTGATAAAACGGCCATTGAAACCCTCAAAGAGATTGCCAAAGGGAATGGTTATGAATCTCAAATCGCGGAGGCTCTAAAATTAAATCCCGTTCAAGTCGGCATCTCTTTATCGCTATTGAATCAGCATGACTACATTGAACTTCAAGAACTTGAAAATCGCGGCTCGTATTACCGACTCAAGCCGAAGGGCAGCGATTTCCTCAAGAAACCTAATCGCATAGTCCCTTTTCCGACGGGGCATGACATTATTGACGATGCGAAACTTGCCATTCTTGCCGTAATAGCCAGCTTGGTTAGTAATAGATACCCGTCGGCAATCGCGCGGGAGACGCAGATGCATATTGAGAGAGTCAAATACCACCTTGACGCTCTGAGAGCGGCGGATTACGTCTTTTTCAATAGCATCCATCGCGTGACGGGCGAACCCGACTACCAACTCACAGACAAGGCGAGAGAATTTCTCATCGGTAAAAACCTGATCTGACTTTCCACGCAAGTTGCAGACTTTCCCTGCAAGCGTGACTAAGCCCGCAAAGCCCATATGACCATAAGATTCGTTATCCGACCCAGACAGTGTGCAGGAAATGAGGTGTCACTTTTATCGGATTCGCCTTGAATCAGACTAGGTGCTTGGAGTGAAATGCGATCGTGTGGAAAAACCGTGGTGGCGCCGTCGTCAGGTCGCATCATCCCGTCATGACGATGCCAAAATGGTGTTGCAATATCTGTGCGTACTCTGCCGGACTCGTTAAGGAGCGCTCTTGTCGCCCGCCGTCTCGCGAGGTGTCGATCAGACGCATCTCACTGAGCGTGATGCGTCCCTCCTCTGTGGCCCTCGAACAGATACGCGCTCTGGTGAAATGCGACTCCGGAGATGTTTGGTGGTAGAGGCACATCTCGGCATAGTCAGCATACTCGTGGGGCTCTAGAGTAAAGCGATACTGAGCCTCCCACTCACCTTTGTCATGACTTCGCTGCAACAGCACCAGGAAAGAGCCGTCGGGACGGACGGCGTAGGCGCGACCGTCATGGATTTGCTCGCCCCTCTCATCGAGCCTTAACGGCTCGCGAAACGAATCACCGAAGCCGACATCGACGAGCCAACGCTGTTCTAAAGTCACCAGCAGCGTCATATGATCGAAGGCCGGACCAAAGCCGCCTCCCGCCCGCGCCACTTCGGCTGAGAGCATCGCCACGTCGAAGCCGAGTGCCCGCAACAAAGCGGCAAACAGGCCGTTGGCTTCGTAGCAGAAGCCGCCGCGCCGACGCTCGACGATCTTGTTAAAGAGAGCTTCGTCTTCAAGAATGATCGGCTCGCCCGCGTGAATACTCAGATTCTCGAAAGGCACTGTCAGCAGGTGCGCCAAATGCAACCCGCGCAAGGTCTCTGCCCTTGGCTCAAGCGAGCCTCGGTAGTTGATGCGTTCGAGATACGCCCTGACGTCCAAACGAATCCTTTTCCTGACACGACGAACTGAGAAGTCCCCGACGGCATCAGCGGGCGCGCAGGTAGTTCTCGTAGGCGCGCCGGTCTGCGTCGAACATGCGTCGGATGCGCGCGCCGATGAGAAACTCACTCTGCGTGCCGTCGGTCGCGGCGGGCTCGCAGTGAACCGTCTCGGCGTGGACGATAATGATGCCGCCGGGCAGGCACAGGACGAGGCGCAGTGGCGCGCCGCGGCGGCTGATGTCTTCCGCGCCGAGACGCGTCGAGGGCACGACGAGTGAGAGACCCGACAGGCTGAGGTCGCGCGTGTGACCCATGATCGGCTGCGGGTACTCGTCCGATTCGGGATCGATCCTCTCGTTCGGCAGCGAAACTCCCAGCGGCAGGCGCACCTCGCACTTGAACCGCTGGCGCGCGAACCGGCGCCGCTCGACCAAAAGC
The DNA here is from genome assembly GCA_045807785.1 of Pyrinomonadaceae bacterium. GTDB lineage: Bacteria > Acidobacteriota > Blastocatellia > Pyrinomonadales > Pyrinomonadaceae > JAIVGV01. The sequence goes on along the minus strand of JBJMGS010000012.1, from coordinate 29,354 downwards.
GAGCGCATCTTCTCTTCGAGCGTGTTGACGACTTGCGGCACGGCTCTCATCCTCCTTTGATCATTGACGTGGGGGGCAGCGACGAACTGCGCGTTGGGCGAGGCGCGAACTCACGGACGGCGACGAACGATAGCGGAGGCTTAAAGCGTGAGGCGGGGGGCTTCTCTCGAGCGACGTAGGAATAAGCCCGCTCTTTAAGTTAGAGACTGGACTCAGCACAGTCAACAGATTTATTTGGTCACGCCACGGGCAAACGCGGGGCAAGTCGTTATCAGACGTGGCGATCATGGGTCGGTGACGGGTTCGACGCCTCAGGAGGCTTTGACCGGCAGGCGCAGGAGCGCGACGCAGCCCCTCCCCTGCCGACGGTTGGCGAGTTTGAGCGTGCCGCCGTGCCCTTCGGCGATCTGGCGCGAGAGGATGAGACCGATCCCCGTGCCACCCGGCTTCGTCGTAAAGAACGGGACGAAGAGGTTCGCGGTCTTCGGCAGCCCCGGCCCCTCGTCTTCGACCGAGAGATCGAGGTGAGCATTGATCCTCTCCCAGCCGACGCTAACTCCCCCGCCCGTCTGGAGCGCGGCGTCGGCGGCGTTGCGGATCAAATTGATCAGGAGTTGTTCCAACTGATCGCCGTCGGCTTCGACCGTCACGTCCGGCCCCGTCACACGCACATTGAGGCGCGTCTCAAGCGCCGCGACCCGCCGCACCAGTTCGCCCACCTTCACTGTCTGGCAACGCGGTGCGGGCAGGCGCGCGAGGCGCGCGTAAGCCTGCATAAAGCGGCTCAGAGACTCTGAGCGCGCGCCGATGATCGTCAGCCCGCGCTGCATGTCATCCTGCCAGTCCGCCGGGCGCGGCTCGCGCGCGAGCAGCGATTCGAGGCTCCCGGCGATGGACTTGATCGGCGTCAGCGAGTTGTTCAATTCGTGACCGAGGACGCGCACCAGCCTGCGCCACGCGTCGAGCTCTTCCTCGCGCAGCTCGCGCGTCAAATCCGAGAGGACAAGCATCTGGTGCGGCAGCCCCTGCGCGCGAAACGTGCCGCAGCGCACGCCCCAGCGACCCGTCCCGCCGGGGAAAGTTTTTTGCAGCGTGCGCGCCTCGTCCGTGTCCGCGCCGTCGAGACAGTCCGCGAGGTTGAGTTCCGCCGCGCCGCGACCGATCAGACGCTCCGCCGGTTGCGCGAGCAGGCGCTCGCCCGCGCGGTTGATCAGGCGCAGGCGGCTCTCCGCGTCGAAGGCGAAGATGGCGACCTCGATCTCGGCCATCACCGTGCGCGCCAGCGCCGTCGCCTCCATCGCCCCGAGCCGCTGCTCGCGCAAAGTCTCGCCGAGTGCGTTCACCTCCAACATCACTTCGCCCAGCGCGTCGTCGTGCGAAGAGCCGCGCGCGCGAATCGAGTAGTCGCCCTCGCGCAGCGCCGCCAAAATATTTGAGAGTGTTTGCAGGTGGCGGACGACGCGACCGCGCAGTGTGCCTGCGCAGCCCAGGAGAAACCCGACGATGAAGACGGTCAGCGTCCACTGGACGCGCGCCGTGTAGGCGCCCGCCCAGAGCATGATGAGCGCGGTCGCGGAGCCGGGCAGCCCCGCCAAGAGCGCGAGCCAGAAGAGGCGCTGATCGAAATTTAGTCTGGGCTGGCGCGGTCGTCGCGTCCGCCCCTCATAACCCATAGCGCTGGAGCCGCCTGTAGAGCGCGCTGCGGCTTAAGCCCAGAGCCTCGGCTGCGAGTGCCACGTTGCCGTCAAAGCGCGCCAGAGTCTTCTTGATCAGGAAACACTCTACCTCATCAAGGCTCATCTCTTCGAGCGCGCGGTCGGGCGCCGCGTGCCCGTCGCCGATGCCGAGATCGCCTGCGTCAACCTGATCGCCGCGCGCCATCAGCACGGCGCGCTCGACGGCGTGATCCAGCTCGCGCACGTTGCCCGGAAACTCGTAAGCCGCCAGCGCGCCGAGCGCCGCTTCGGTGAAGCCGAAGATTGGTTTGCGGTAGCGTTTGGCGTACTGCGCGAGGAAGTGGCGCGCGAGGAGCGCGATGTCTTCGCCGCGCTCGCGCAAGGGGGGCAGCCGCACCTCGACCGTGTTCAGGCGAAAGAGCAGGTCCTGCCGGAAGCGCCCCGCCGCCACCTCTTCCTTCAGGTCTGCGTTCGTCGCCGACAGAATCCGCACGTCAACGCGCCGCGTCCGCGACGAGCCGACGCGCTCGAACTCGCCCGTCTCGACCACGCGCAGCAGTTTCGCCTGCTGCGGCATCGGCACGTTCGCGATCTCGTCGAGGAAGAGCGTGCCGCCGTCGGCTAGCTCGAAGCGTCCGACCCGGTCGGTCTTGGCGTCGGTGAACGCGCCTCGGACGTGGCCGAACAACTCCGACTCGAACGTGCCCTCCGAGAGCGCGCCGACGTTGATCGTGACCATCGGCTTCGCGGCGCGCGCGGAGCGCGCGTGGAGCGTGCGCGCGATGACCTCTTTGCCCGTCCCGTTCTCGCCCGTGATGAGGACGTTGGCGTCCGACGGCGCGACTGTTTCGACTATCGTCAGGACGGGCTGCATCGCCGGCGAGCGCGCGATGAGCGAGGGCGTCGGCGCGCCATCGCGCAGCATCCGGTTCTCCGCTTCGAGCCGCTTCCCTTCCCTCAGCGCCCGGCTCAACTCGATCTGCGTGCGTAGCACCGAGAGCAGCCGCGCGTTCTCCCAGGGCTTCTGCACAAAGTCGCGCGCGCCGCGCCGCATCGCCTCGACCGCCAGCTCGACCGTTCCCCACGCCGTCATCACGACGACCGGCAGGGTCGGGTCGGCCTGCTGCACGCGCGACAGCAGGTCGAGCCCTTCCTGGCCCGAGGTCGTGTCCTGCGTGTAGTTGAGATCAATGAAGAGCAGATCAAACTCGTTCGCCTTGAGCGCGGCCAACACCGTCGCGGGCGAAGTGACGGACTCGATCTGAAAGCCCTCGCGCTTGAGCAACAGGCGCAGGGCTTCGAGCACGTCCGGCTGATCGTCGGCGATGAGAATGCGCGGCGAGGTTTTCTCAGAAGTGTTCATTGCTGGTTTGCGAATGGTCTTCCCGCACGGCGCGGCCAGTCTGTAGCCGCGCCGATTAGAGCGGCGAATCAATATTTCAAGGTAGCACCTACTCGTACCTCAGCGCGATCATCGGATCGACTTTGGTCGCGCCCCTTGCCAGGGCGGGGCGGGCGCGGAAGGCGACCACTGCGGGCGTCGTCGTGATCCGGGAGGGCGCCGCCGGATCGCCCACTTCGAGGCACAGCCCTGAAAGGATCGTCTAGTAGTTCGACTTTGTCAGTTTCGTCTGGACGCGCCCGCGCTCGTAGTCGGAGCCGATGGTTTGCAGCGCGCGCTGGAAGGCTTCGCGCAGGCGTGCGTCCGACTGGAAGCGTCCCGCGGCTTCGATCAAAAACGACGCCTTCTCGTAGTCCGAGCCGATGCGCGTGGCGGAGTCGGCCATTGAGGCGAGCGCCGCGCTGCTCAAGGTGGTTGACTTGAGCGCGCCGGTGAGCACGTGGTGGCGTTCGTAGTCGGAGCTGATCACGTTTAGCGCGTCGAAGTAGGTCGGGAGTAGATCGTCTTTGGCGAGGAAGATCGGGCCGACGTGAAGAAGCAACTGTGCGCGCTCGTAGTCGCTGCTGATACTGCGCGCGGCGTCGCGCAGGGCGTCGCGCAGTTCGGCGTCGCTCACACCATTGAGCTGCAGGAACTCGTCGAAGTAGATGCGCCGCGCGTAGTCGCCTTCGATGTGCCCGATCTCGTCGGCGACGGCGCGCGTGCCGCCGCGTGTGTAAATCCGTTGGACGCGGTTGCGCGCGTCTAGTCCCCCACGCCGCGCCGCGAGCAGCAGCACCTCGCGCACCCACGTCTGCGCCCGCGCGTCGAAGTCGCGGCGCGCGCCGTTGACGGTATAATCGCGCTTGAGCACGCCCTCCGCCCCGCGCGTGACGACGAGCCGCAGAGTGTCAGAGCCGCGGCTGTCGAGAATCCGCAGCGCGCCGTCCGAGGGGATGGCGGACACGTCCGAGTAGTCGTCGTTGAACTCGACCTTGTCATCCACCTTGACCTCGATCTTCTTGCCGTCGTCCGAGTTGTTCCAAGTCCAGTTGTTGTGTTCCCCGCCCTGCGCCGACGCAAGTCGCGGCGCGACGGCGAGGACGCAGGCCATCAGCGCGAGCTTGGGCGACGCGCGAAGCAGTCTGTTTCTGATCATGACTTAATTCTCCTTAACAAACGGTTCAGCTTATTCGTGCCTGAGCGCGATCATCGGATCAACGCGGGTCGCGCGCCGCGCGGGGACGTAGCAAGCGAGCAGGGCGACCGCCCCGAGGAAGACGGTCACGACGAGGAACGCTGCCGGATCACTTGCGCTCACGCCGTACAGCAGCCGCGTCATCAGCCGCGTCAACGCCGCCGCGCCCGCGAGACCGAGCGCGAGTCCGAGCAGCGTAAGTTTCAAGCCCTGACCGAGCACGAGCCGCAGCACGTCGCCCGCGCGAGCGCCGAGCGCCATGCGGATGCCAATCTCGCGCGTGCGCTGCGTCACCGCGTAAGAGACGACGCCGTAGATGCCCAAGCTCGCCAGCAACAGCGCCAAGCCCGCGAGCCCCAGCAGCAGCATCATCAGCGAGCGCGTTCGCGCCGTGGCTTCGTCCGCGTACTGCGCGAGCGTCCGCACGCCCGACACCGGCTGCTCTTTGTCAATCGCGAGCACCTGCCCGCGCACGGCGTTGACGAAACCCGACGGGTCGGAGTCGGTCTTCACGACGAGCGTCATCCCCGCGATGAGCCCTTGCGTGTAGGGCACGTAGAGTTCGGGCGTCGGCTCTCTGGACAAGCCCTCCTGCCGCACGTCGCCGACCACCCCGACGATGGTGCGACAGAGTTCCTGTTGCTGGCAGCCCACTGAGACGCGCTTGCCGACGACATCGCCGCGCGCGCCGAAGCGCCGGGCGAAAGATTGATTGGCGAGCGCCACCTTCATCGAGTCCGTCGTGTCCTCGCCGGTCAAACCGCGCCCGCCCACAATGGGGATGCCGAGCGCGCGGAAGTAGTCGGGGCTGACGACGCCGACGGGGATCGGGCGCTCGACTTCGGCGCTCGCCGGGGGAGCCCCCTCGATGCCGAGACGCGCGACCATGCTGAAGCCATCGAAGGGGCGGTGGTTGATGACGCCCGCGGATCGGACGCCGGGGAGTGCAGCGACACGCTCCAGGAGTTGTTGGTAGAAGTTTCTTGACTGTGCCGGCAGCGCGTAGCGGGAGCGGGGCAGATCGATCCGCATCGTCAGCACGTTCCCAGGGTTGAAACCCGCATCAACGTGCGTGAGGCGGTCGAAGCTCCTGACGAGCAGGCTCGCCCCGACGAGTAACACGAACGTCAGGGCGATTTCCAGGACGACGAAGGCGCGTCGCAGCCCGCCGCGTCCGAGCGCCAACCGCCCCCCGCCCGCCTCCTTGAGCGACGCGTTCAAGTTCGGCTTCGAGCCTTGCAGGGCGGGCGCGACGCCGAACACGAACACGGTCAGGCAAGACACCGCGAATGTGAAGCAGAGCGCCCCCGCGTCGGGCTTGATCTGCCCGACGCCCTGCACCGAGCCGGCGATGCTCTCCGGGATGAGCGCGACGAGAGGGCTGATGAACCAAGCGGAGAGCAGGAGTCCGAGCGCGCCGCCGAGCAGTCCGAGCACCGCGCTTTCGGTGACCAACTGCCGCGCGAGCCTTCGTCTCGACGCGCCGAGCGCGGCGCGGATCGCCAACTCTCTCTCCCGCGCCGCCGTCCGCGCGAGCTGTAGGTTGGCGACGTTCGCGCAAGCGATGAGGAGCACCAGACCGACGGCTCCGAAGACGACCAACAGCACGGGGCGGAGGCTCCCGACGAGTTGCTGTTGCAAGGGGGTGACGCGCAGCTCCGTCGGCTCCGCCATCTCGCCTGCGGCGAGCCGCGCACCGATCACGTCGAGTTCGGCGCGCCCGCCTTCGAGGCTCACGCCCGGCTTGAGGCGCGCGACGACTTCGACGAGCGTCATGCGCCGCGCGCCTTCCTCGGCGGGATTGAGGGCGAGCGGCATCCAGATGTCATAACCGGCGGGGTAGCAGAAGCCTTCGGGCATGATCCCGACGACTGTGTAGCTCGCGTCGTTGAGCGTGACGGACTTGCCGACCAGAGACGGGTCGCCGCCGTAGCGGCGCAGCCAGAAGCTGTGGCTGATAACGACCTCTCGGTCGCGCCCCGGCGCGTCCTCTTCCGGCAGGAAGGCGCGACCTTGAGCCGGTCGCACGCCGAAGAGCGGGAAGAAGTTGGCGCTGACCAGCGCGCATGAGACGCGTTCCGGCTCGCCGCCGCCCGTGAGGTTGATGTTGTCGTTACTGAAAGCGCCGAGCTGCTCGAAGGCTTTATTCTGCTCGCGCCAGGCCAAATACTGGACGGAGGTGATACCAGGGACGCCCTTCTCCGGATCAGCCTTTTCAATCGTGACGATCCGATCCGGGTTCTGATACGGCAGCGGGCGCAGTAGCACCGCGTTGATCACGGAAAAGATCGCCGTGTTCGCCCCGATGCCTAATCCCAGCGCGAGGAGCGCGACCAGCGTGAAGCCCGGACTCTTCCGCAGAGCCCGCAGCCCGTAACGAACGTCTTGCCACACGTTGCCCATCGTTCACCTCAAGAGCGTAAGCAGTTGGCTATTAGCTATTGGCTATTAGCCAAGCCGAAAACACCATCCGTCTCGGAGCCGGCGCGAATGCTGAGAGCTGGTAGCTTCCTGCTAACGGCTAATCGCTAATCGCTAACCGCTCTCCTCATTCGTGCCTGAGCGCGATCATCGGATCGACCTGTGTGGCACGCCGCGCCGGCAGGTAGCAGGCGGCGAACGAGACGAGCGCGAGCAGCACCGCGATCCCTACGAATGTCGCCGGGTCGGACGCGGAGACGCCGAAGAGCAGGCCCTTCATCAGCCGCGTCACGCCGAACGCCGACACGAGCCCCACGACGACGCCCGCGAGCGCCAGTCGCATCCCTTGCCCGATGACGAGCCGCAGCACGTCCGAGGTTTGCGCGCCGAGCGCCATGCGGATGCCGATCTCGTGCGTGCGCCGGTTGACCGACCAGGAGATGACGCCGTAGATGCCGACCGCCGCGAGCAGCAGCGCAACGACGGAGAAGCCCGCGAGCAGCGTCATCAAGAGCCGCTGCTGCGCGATGGCGCTGTTCAGAATTTCGTCCATCGAGCGCACGGCAAAGACAGGCAGGTCTTTCTCAATCGAGTGCATGGCCTGTTCGACGCTCGCGCCGAGCGGGCGCGGGTCGCCCTTCGTGCGTGCGACGAGGACGAGGGAGCGCGCGGGCTCCTGCGTGAGCGGCAGGTAGGACTGCAACGGCGTCTCCCTCTCGACGCCGTTGAGCTTCACGTCCGCGACGACGCCGATCACTTCGCGCCAGGGCGTCTTAGCCTCCGGCCACCCCTGCTTGATGCGCTTGCCCACGGCGTCCTGACCGGGCCAGAGCCGCCGCGCCATCGTCTCGTTGATCACGACGACGCGCTGCCCGTCCGCCGTGTCGGTCGAGTTGAAGGCGCGACCGCGCAGCACGGGAATGTTCATCGTCGAAAAGTAGTTGCCGCTGACGGGAGTGAAGGCCGACGACGGAATGTCTGCGCGCGCAGGCACGGGCAGATCGGCGGCGACGAAGACGGAGTTCCAGTTCGACCCGTCAATCGGGAGCGAGAAGGTGAGCGCCGCGCCGCTCACGCCAGGCAGCGCCGAAACGCGCGTCAGGCACTCGTCGTAGAAGGCGAGGCGGCGCGGGTTCTCTTTGTAAGTGTCGGCGGGCAGGTTGAAACGTGCCGTCAGCAGGTGGTCGGCGTCGAAGCCGACATCGACGCGCGTCAGTTGGCGGACCGTCCTCAGCATCAGGCCGGCGCCGACGAGCAGCACCAGCGCGAGGCCGACCTCGGCGACGAGCAGCGCGCGGCGCAGCCCCTCTCGCGAAGAGTCGGCCAGCGAGCGACCGCCCTCTTTGAGCGCCGCATTGAGATCGGGGTGCGAGGCGTTGAGCGCGGGCACGAGCCCGAAGAGCAGGCCCGTCACGAGCGAGACGCCGAGCGTGAACCAGAGCACGCGGCCATCGAGGCTGACGTGTGTGAGCTGGATCGCGTCGGCGGGTGCCAGCGCGAGGAGGCCGTCGAGCAGCCACGAGCCGAGGAGCAGCCCCGCGCCGCCGCCGAGCAGCGCGAGCAGCATGCTTTCGCTCAAGAGTTGGCGCACGATGCGCCAGCGCGCCGCGCCGAGCGCGACGCGCACGGCGATCTCGCGCTGTCGCTCCGCCCCGCGCGCCAGAGCCAGGTTCGCCACGTTGACGCACGCGATGAGCAGGACGAACGCGACGGCGGCGAGCAGCACGAGCAGCGCCGGCTTGAGGTTCTCAACCCAGCGCTCCGCGAGCGGCATAACCTGCGCGCCGACGCCGCTGTTCGTCTCCGGGTACTCGCGTTCGAGCTGCGCGGCCAGCCCTTCGATCTCGGCGCGCGCCTGCGCGGGCGCGACCCCCGGCTTCAGGCGCGCCACGCCGTAGAGCCCGAAGTGGTTTCCGCGTTCGAGGTAGCCCGACTGCTCCGTGAGGGTGGGGCCGATGGGGACGTAGATGTCGTCGCGGCGCAGGAACTCCAACCACTGCGGCAGCACGCCGACGACCGTGACCGTCTCGGAGTCAAGCTTGATCTCGCGTCCGACGACCGTCGTGTCGCCGCCGAAACGCTCCAGCCACAGCCCGTGGCTGATGAGCGCGGTCTTCGCCGCCCCGAGCTTGTCGTCTTCCGCCGTGAAGGCGCGACCGAGTTCGGGCTGCACGCCGAGCAGCTCGAAGAAGTTGCCGCTCACCGTCCGGCCCTGCAGACGCACCGCGTAGTCGCCACCCGTGAGACTGAACGAGCCGCCGCGGTAAACGGCCATGCCCGCGAAAGACTTCGCGCGCTCCTGCCAGTCTTTGAAATTCGGGTAGGCCAGATTACCCCGGTCGCCCGCCCGACTCTGCTCCGCCAGAAACATCAGCTGGTCGGGTTCACTGAACGGCAGCGGGCGCAAGAGCGCCGTGTTGACCAGCGAGAAGATCGCCGTGTTCGCGCCCACGCCCAGCGCGAGCGAGAGCACGGCGACGAAGGTGAAGCCGGGGCTCTTCAACAACAGGCGAGCGCTGTACTTGAGATCGTGCCACAGTGTGCTCATGTGTCCCTCCGCGCGAGTCGCGCCTTGATTGCCGACGGACTTCACTCGTAGCGCAACGCGATCATCGGATCGACCTTCGTCGCGCGCCGTGCCGGCACGTAGCAGGCAAGGAGCGCGACCGACGCGAGCAGGACTGCGACGCCCCCGAACGTGATAGGGTCGGTCGCCGAGACGCCGAAGAGCAGACTCCTCATCAGTCGCGTCAGGCCGAAGGCGGCGGCGAGTCCGAGCCCGACGCCGACGAGCGTCAGTGTCATGCCGCGACCGAGGATCATCCGCAGGATGTCAGAAGTTTGCGCACCGAGAGCCATGCGGATGCCGATCTCGTGCGTGCGCTGCGCGACGAGGAAGCTCATCACGCTGAAGATGCCGACCGCCGCGAGCGCGAGCGCCAGCGCCGCGAAGACCCCGATCAGGGTCGTGCTGAAGCGCTGCCGCGCCACCGATCTTGAGACGAGCGCGTTCATCGTCCGCACTTCGTAGAGCGGCTGATCCTTGTCCATCTCGCGCACCACCTGTCGCAGCGCGGGCGTGAGCGCCGCCGGATCAGACGTGCTCGTGCGCACGACCAGCGACATATCGCCCGACGCGGCGTGCGACTGCGGGATGTAATACTCCGGCGTGCCCGGCTCGCTCAGGTTGCTGCCCCGCACGTCGCCGACCACGCCCACGACCTCGCCCTCGATCCGGTTGAACCCCAGACGCAACCGCTTGCCGAGCACTTCCTCGCCGGAAAAGTAGCGGCGCGCGAACGCTTCGTTGACGACGAGCACGGCGGGCGCGTCCGCCCTGTCCTGCTCGGTGAAAATTCTCCCCCGGAGCAGGGGGATGCCCATCGCGCGGAAGTAGCCGGGCGTCGTGAAGCGCGCCGAGGCCGATAAGCCCTGGCCGGGCGGCGGCTCCGGTCGATCCGTGATAACGAAGGAGTAGGACATCCCGTTGCCGCTCAAGGGGAGCGGCGAGACGGCGCCGACCGCCTCCACGCCGGGGAGCGACTTGATGCGCTCGATCAGTTGATCGTAGAACTGCGTGATCTGTTCGTCCTTCGTGTAGCGTACGGGTGCGAGCGAGAGCGAAGCGGTCACCGTGCCGCGCGGATCAAAACCCGGATCGGTGTTGCGCAGTTTGATGAAGCTCTTGACGAGCAAGCCCGCGCCGACCAGGAGCACGAGCGAGAGCGCGACCTCGGCCACGACGAGCAGGCTGTGTACGCGGTTGCGCGCGCGCCCCTCGGTCGCGCCACGACCGCCCTCCTTGAGCGACTCGTTCATGTCGATGCGCGCGCTGTGGACGGCGGGCGCGAGCCCGAAGAGCACGCCCGTCAAGAGCGACGCGCCGAGCGTGAAGGCAAGCACCGGCAGATCGAGACTCGTCTCGCCGAAGCGCGGCACGTCCGGCGGGATGAACGAGTTGAGCAGATCGACGCCCCAGACGGCGAAGAGCAGGCCGAGCAGACCGCCGACGCAGGCGAGCAGCGTGCTCTCGGTCAAAAGCTGCCGGACGATGCGCGCGCGCGACGCGCCGAGCGCCACCCGCACGGCGATCTCGCGCCCACGCCCGGCGGCGCGCGCTAAGAGCAGGTTCGCCACGTTGGCGCACGCGATGAGCAACACGAAGCCGACCGCGCCGAGCAGCACGAGCAGTGTCGGGCGCAGGTCGCCGACCAGCTCCTCCTGCGCGCCCGCCAGACGGATGCCGATGCCTGTGTTCGGATTCGGATACTCCTGCTGCAAACGCCCCATCACGCCTTCCATGTCGGCCTGCGCCTGCCCGAGTGTGACGCCAGGCTTGAGCCTTCCGATCACTTCGAGGAAGATCGCACCGCGCGACTGGAACCCGTCGCCCTGCGGGTCGATGGGCGTCCAGAAGTCTGCGGCGTCCGTGAGAAACTCGAAGCGGAAGTCGGCGGGCGTGACGCCGATGATCTCGCGCTCTTTGCCGTCGAGTTTGATCTGGTGGCCGACGATGTTCGGATCGGAGCCGAAGCGGCGCTGCCACAGCCCGTGGCTGATGACGGCGACGGGTGTGCCGCCCGGCTTCTCGTCCTCCGGCGCGAGCAAGCGCCCGAGCAGCGGCTTCGTCTTCAGCACGCGGAAGATGTCGCCCGACGCCAGCACGCCCGTGATCTGCTCCGGCGCGTCCGTCCCGCTCAGAGCCGCGCTCGTCCCCGTATAAGCGCCGAGCGCTTCGAGCGTCCCGTTCTGTGTGCGCAGGTCTGAGAAGTTCAGGTACGAGTAGGGGCGCGAGAAGTTGTTGCGCCGCGGCGACGTCCCGAAGACGCGGACGAGTTGTTCGGGCGACTCGAAGTGCAGCGGCCTGAGCAGCACCGCGTTGACGACCGAGAAGATCGCCGTGTTCGCCCCGATGCCGAGCGCGATGACGAGCACTGCTACGGCGGTGAACAGTGGCGTCTTCAACAACACGCGCACGCCGTACTTGATGTCTTGCCAGAACGTCCCCATAGCCATCAACCCCCTCCTGCTTCGCAGGTTAATTTTTAATCACTCGTCTCTTCTTTAATCACTCGTCTCTGAGCGCGATCATCGGATCGACCCGCGCCGCGCGCCGCGCCGGCACGAGACAGGCGGCGAGCGCGACCGCCGCGAGCAGCGCCGGGATGACGATGAAAGTCGAGGCGTCGGTCGCCCCGACGCCGAAGAGCAAGCCCTTCATCAGCCGCGTGGCGGCGAACGCCCCGGCGAGCCCCAGCGCCACGCCGACCGCAGTGAGCCAGAGCCCCTGCCCCATGACGAGCCGGAGCACGTCAGCCGTGCGCGCGCCGAGCGCCACGCGCACGCCGATCTCGTGCGTGCGCTGCGTCACGGTGTAAGAGATGACGCCGTAGATGCCAAGGCTCGCGAGCAGGAGCGCGGCGACAGCGAAGATGCCCATCAGCGTCATCGTGAAGCGGCGCGCGGCGACCGATGCCGCGATCACTTCAGTCATCGGTTTAACCTTCGTCACAGGCAGTTGCTTGTCGAGCGCCCAGACCTGCTCCTTCACCTGCTGCGCGAGCGCCGCTGGATTGGCCTGGCCGCGGACGGTGAGGTACATCCAACGCTTCCAGGTTTGATCGGCCTGCATGTAGGAGTAGTAGAACGCGGGCGCTTCGGGTTGATCCAGACCGGAGTGTTTGACGTCTGCGACGACGCCGACGATGGTCATCCACTGCGGCGGCTGCTGTCGCACCCAGCGGATGCGCGCGCCGATGGGGTCGGAGTTCGGGAAGTATTCGCGGACGAAACTTTCGGTGACGACGCCGACCACGGGCGCGCCCGCGCGATCCTGCGACGTCAAGCCGCGACCGCGAAGCAAGGGGATGCGCATCGTGTGGAAGTAGTCGCCGGCGACATTGATCGTCTGCAACTCCGGTTCGTCGCCGATCGCGACGGGTCGCCCTTCGATGGCGACGTTGTGCGTCAGCATGTCGCCGCTCAAGGGCAGCTCGCTGACCATTGCCGCCTCGACGCCGGGCAGCGCGTTCAGCCGCTCGACGAGTTGGCGGCGGAACTCTGTCTGCTTCGGAATCTCTTTGTAGCGCGCCTCTGGCAACTCAAGTCGCATGGTCAGCAGGTTCGACGGATCGACACCAGGCTCGACCGAGCGCAGCCGCCAGAAGCCCTTGATCAAGAGTCCCGCGCCGACGAGCAGCATCAGCGCGAGCGCCAGCTCCGAGACGACCAGGAGACTTCGCGCGCGCTGCCGTACGCCGCCCTGCGCGCCGCGACCGCCTTCTTTGAGTGCCGCCGTCACGTCGAAGCGGGACGCGCCGAGTGCGGGCACGAGTCCGAAGACGACGCCCGTCAAGAGCGCGACGCCGAAGGTGAACGCCAGTACCCAGCGGTCAATCCCAACCGACGCCGCGAGCGGCAGACTCTCAGGCTTGAGTGCGGTCAAAAGATCAATGCCCCACGACGCGAGGATGAGACCACCCACCCCGCCGACGGCGGCCAGCAATACACTCTCGGTCACCAACTGTCTTGCGAGTCGCGCGCGACCCGCGCCGAGGGCCGCGCGCACAGCCAGCTCGGATTTGCGCGACGCCGCGCGCGCCAGCAGCAGATTCGAGAAGTTTGCCGCCGCGACGAGCAGCACCAGAGCGACCGCGCCGAAGAGGATGAGCAGCGCCGGGCGCGTGTCGCCGACGACGTACTCGTGCAGCGAGAGGAGCTGCCTGTGCCGCCCCTTGTTCTCCTCCGGGTACTGCTGCTCCAGACGCTGGTCAATTGACGCCAGCTCGGCCTGTGCCTGCTGCATCGTCGCACCGGGTTTCAAACGCAGGTAGGTGCGCAGGAAATGCACGCCGCGAAACTGCGCCGCGAGCGGATCGACCACGCGCAGCGCCGCCCACACGTCCGTGTCTGCGCCGAGCGCGTTGAACTGCGGCGGCATCACGCCGATGACGGTGTAGGAGTTTCCGCTGAGCGGAATCGCGCGCCCGATGACACCGCGGTCGCCGCCGAAATGGCGCTCCCAGAAGTTGTGACTCAAGACCACGACGCGCTCTGCGCCGTACCCGTCTTCGGCGGGCGTGATCGTGCGCCCGATCTCCGCCGGGACGCCAAGCGCGCGGAAGAGATCGGCGTTACAGAGACTGGCCTGCACCTGCAACGGCTCCGCCTCGCCCGTGTAGTCGAGCGGACGTTGGTTGGAGCTGCCGAGCGACTCGAACGACTGGCTCTGCGCTTTAATGTCTTCGAGGTCGGGCACCGACTCGTTCCGCCTGAGCGTCAACAGGCGCTCCGGCTCGCTGAAAGGCAGCGGGCGCAGCAGCACCGCGTTGACGACGGAGAAGATCGCCGTCGTCGCGCCGATGCCGAGCGCGAGCGTCAACACCGCCGCCGCCGCAAAGCCGGGGCGCTTCAACATCATCCGCACGCCGTAACGCAGGTCTTGCCAGAGTGTGTCCATCGCTACCTCGAGAGCTTTTAGTTGTTAGCTGTTAGCCATTAGCTGTGAGCCAAACTGAAAACACGGTCGTTAACAAGGCCGGTGCGAAGGCCGAGCGTTAGTCGCTTGCAACTCATAGCTCAGGGCTAACAGCTAAAAGCTAATCGCTAATCGCTCACAACTAACCGCCTCCCTCATTCGTACCTGAGCGCCACCATCGGATCGACGCGCGTCGCGCGCCGCGCGGGGATAAGACACGAGACGAGCGCGACGGCGGGGAGCAACAGCGCGACGACGGCGAAGGTGAGCGGATCGGTCGCCGAGACGCCGAAGAGCAGACTCGACATGACGCGCGTCAGCGCGAACGCGCCGACGAGGCCGACCCCGACCCCGACGAAGGTCAGGATCATCCCCTGCCCCAGCACCATCCGCAGCACGTCCGAGGCTTGCGCACCGAGCGCGACGCGGATGCCGATCTCGTGCGTGCGCTGCGTCACGGTGTAAGAAATGACGCCGTAGATGCCAAGGCTCGCGAGCAGCAGCGCGAGCGCGGCGAAACTACCGAGGAGGATCATGTTGAAGCGGCGGCGCGCGACCGAGGCCGAGAGCAGCTCGTTCATCGTGTGGACGTTGTAGATGGGCGAGTCCTTGTCGGTCTGGCGGATGACGCCGCGCAAGGCAGCCGTGACGCCCGCCGGATCGCCGGAGCGCGCGCGCGCGACGACCGTCAGGCGAGAAGTAGCGACCTGCGTGAAGGGCACGTAGATTTCGGGAGTCGTCTCGGCTTCGAGCCCCGCATGGCGCACGTCGCCGACGACGCCGACGATCTCACGCGCGCCTGAGACGGTCCCGCCCGCGAAGACGAGCCGCTTGCCCACGGCGTCCTCGCCCGCGAAGTATTTGCGCGCCAGCGAGTCATTGATGATGATGACGGGCGTGGCCGTCGCCGCGTCGCCGTCGCCGAAGGCGCGACCGCGGACGACCGGAATTTTCATCGCGCGGAAGTAGTCCGGGTCGATCACGCGCCGGTCGGCGTTCTGGTTGACGCCGGGTGCGGCGGGCGGTCGCCCTTCGATCTGGAAGTCCCACGCCTCGAAGTTGCCGCCGAGCGGGAGCGGATCGACGAGACCGACCGACTCGACGCCGGGCAGAGCCTTCGCCTTCTGCAGGAAGTCCTGGAAGAACTGCACGCGCTGCGCATCCTGCGGGTAGCGGCTGCGGCGCGGCACCACGTCCATCGTCACGAGGTTGTCCGGATCAAAGCCGGGCTTCACGTCGAGCAGGTGGCGGAAGCTCTGCGCGAGGAGCCCCGCGCCGACGAGCAGCACCAGCGAGAGCGCCACCTCGGCGACGATGAGTGCCGAGCGCAGGCGGTTGTGCGACGCGCCGTCCGAGCCAGAGCGCCCGCCCTCCTTGAGCGCGTCGGAGATGTCTATCTTCGACGCCGAGAGCGCGGGCGCGAGACCGAAGACGAGCCCCGTCAGCAGTGTGACGGCGGCGGTGAAGACCACGACGCGCGCGTCCAAATTAATCTCGCCCGCGCGCGGCAAATCCGCCGGGCTCGCGCCGACAAGGAGCGCCACGCCCCACGTCGCGAACAGGAGTCCGAGCGCGCCGCCCACGATGGAGAGCAATAAACTCTCGGTCAGCATTTGCCTGACGATGCGCCAGCGCGAAGCGCCGAGCGCCGTCCGCACGGAAATCTCCTTCGCCCGCGCCGAGGCGCGCGCGAGCAAGAGGTTCGCCACGTTGACGCACGCGATCAAAAGCACGAAGGCGACCGCGCCGAGCAGGACGAAGAGTGCCGTGCGCACGTCGCCGACGAGCGCGTCGCGGAGCGGCCTGACGAAGAAGACGAGCGCCGTGTTCGTCGCCGGGTATTGAGATTGCAGCCGGCGTGAGATGGTTTCGATCTCCGACTGAGTCTGCGCGATGGTCGCGCCCGCCTTCATCTTGGCGACGAACTGGAGCGAAACGTAGTCGCGGCGCGTGAGATCGTTCTTCGAGAGCAGCGGGGCGAGCGGCATCCAGAAGTCCACTTCCTTCGCCTCGACCGGGAACTTGAAGCCGGCGGGCATCACGCCGATGACGGTCGCCGGTGAGCTACCCATCGGAACCTGCTGGCCGATGATCTTCGGGTTGCCGCCGAAGCTGCGCCGCCAGAAGTCGTGCGCGAGCACGATGACGCGCGCCGCGCCGGCCTGATCCTCTTCGCGCGTGTAGAAGCGCCCCAGCTCAGGCTGGACGCCGAGCATCGGGAGCAGCTCAGCCGAGGCGTCGATGCCGCGCACGCGCTCCGGCTCGCCGTCGGCGGCGGTCAGGAACATGGTCACGAAGCCGTATGCCGCGACGCCCTCGCAGGTCTGACACTGGTCGCGCAGATCGACGTAGTTCGGGTAAGCCTCGTCGCTCCCGACCGAGCCGTCCTTCTCGTTGCGCGAGAGCACGGCCGTTAGCCGCTCCGGGTGATCGAAGGGCAGCGGGCGCAGCACGACCGCATTGACGACCGAGAAGATCGCCGAGTTTGCCCCGATGCCGAGCGCCAGCGCCAGCACCGCGACGACCGTAAACCCCGGACTCTTGCGCAGCGAGCGCCAACCGTACCGAACGTCTTGCCACAGGTTGTTCATTCGTTCACCTCAATAGCGTTAGCGATTAGCCGTTAGCTGTTAGCTGTTAGCCAGAAGTCAGAAGCGCTTAGCTGTCACACCAGATTAGTTACTTGCTCTGTTTTCGCTTTGGCTAACAGCTAATCGCTAACAGCTAACAGCTCTTTTCATTCGTACCTGAGCGCGATCATCGGATCGACTCGCGTCGCGCGCCGCGCCGGCACGTAGCAGGCGAGGAAGGCGACCGCGGCGAGCAGCAGCCCGACACCGACGAACGTCACGGGATCGGCGGGGCTGACGCCGTAGAGCTGACTCGTCAGCAAGCGCGCGAAGGCGAAGGCGATGAGCAGACCGACGCCGAGCCCGATGGCGGCGAGCGTCATGCCCTGCCCGACGATGAGGCGCAGGACGCTGCGCCGGTCGGCCCCGAGCGCCATGCGCAAGCCGATCTCGCGCGTGCGCCCGGCGACGACGTAACTCATCACGCCGTAGATGCCGATCCCTGCGAGGACGAGCGCGAGCACGCCGAAGCTGCCCAGCACGATGGCCGCCATGCGCGCCGGGAAGAGCGGGATTTGCATGTGCTGCGTCAGAGTCTTCGTGTCATAGACGGGCATCGAGGGGTCGAGCGACTGCACCACGCCGCGCAGGCGCGCGACCGCTCCCTGCGGATCGCCTTCGACGCGCGCGACGAGCACGACGGTCGAGTTGTAGTTGCGCAGCATCGAGCGATAGAGGGCGGGCTTCTGCTCTTCACCGAGCGAGTTGTACTTGCCGTCCGCCACCACCCCGATCACTTCCCAGTACGGATCGTTCGGGCCGTTGTAGTTGAAACGCTTGCCGATGGCCTCCTGGCCGGGCCAGAACTTGCGTGCGAAGGTCTCGTTAATGATGGCGACGCGCGACTCCTTCTGGTCGTCATGAATGGTGAAGTCGCGCCCGCGCAGCGGGATGTCCAACGTCTTGAAGTAGTCGAGCCCGACGTAGAAGGGCACGACGAGCGGCAGGTCGTTGCTCGAAGCCTCGGGCTGACCCTCGACGTAGATCGTCGTCGAGTTGTAGTTGATGGCGAGCGGCAGACCGTCCGTCGTCGTCACCGAGCGCACGCCGGGAAGCTGCTTCGCCCGCTCGACGACATCGCGCTGGAAGGCACGCCCGCGCGGCTCGTCGTAGCCTTGCAGGCCGAGGTCGAACGAGAGCGCGACGGCGTTCTGTGGGTTGAAGCCGGGGCGCATCGCCTGCGCCGCCTGCAGGCCGCGCACAATGAGCCCGGCGCAGACCAGGAGCACGAGCGAGAGCGCGACCTGCGCCACAACCAGCGCGTTACGCAGACGCGAGCGGCGGAAGCCGCCCATCGCCGAGTCGTCCTTGAGCGCCGGGATCATGTCCGGTTTCGACGACTGGAGCGCGGGCAGCAAACTGAAGACGACGCCCGTCACGAGCGAGACGGCGAGCGTGAAGACGAGCACGCGCCAGTCAAGGTGCAGATCGAAGAAGAGCGCGATGTCGGTCGGGAGCTTGATCGCACTGACCAGCGCGTTGAGCCAGGTGGCGAGCAGCAGCCCGAGCGCGCCGCCCGCGAGCGAGAGCACGACCGACTCGGTGAGGAGTT
Organism: Pyrinomonadaceae bacterium; assembly: GCA_045807785.1. Classification (GTDB taxonomy): domain Bacteria; phylum Acidobacteriota; class Blastocatellia; order Pyrinomonadales; family Pyrinomonadaceae; genus JAIVGV01. Next base: position 11,019 of record JBJMGS010000012.1, on the reverse strand, counting down.
GGCGCACGAGGCGGACGCGTGAAGCGCCGAGCGCGAGGCGGATGGCGATCTCCTTGCGCCGTTCGGTGGCGCGCGCGAGCAGCAGGTTCGCGAGGTTGACGCACGCCAGCAGCAGCACCAGCCCGACGACGCCCATCAGCACGCTGCTGAAGGTGACGACCGCGTCGCGGATGTCCGGGATGAAGAGGCCGGGCGAGAGCAGTTTGACGCCGCGCCCCTCGTTCTCCTGCGGGTGCTCCTCGGCGATCTGGCGCGTCAGTCCGACGAGCGACGCCTCGGCCTGCTGCCTCGATACGCCCGGTTTGAGCCGACCGACGACGAAGAGATTGTCGTCCGTGCGCGAGTCGATCCAGTCGCTTCCCGGCTCGATCTGCTTCGCCATCATCATCGGCGCGAAGACTTCGGGCGCGTAGGCGATCTCAGTCCCGATGAAGCCTTTGGGCGCGACGCCGACGACCGTGAACGGCTGGTTGTTGAGCCTGATCTGGCGTCCGACGATTGACGCGTCGCCGCCGAAGCGCGACTGCCAGCAGGCGTGGCTGATGACGACGACGGGGCGAGCGCCCGGCGTCTGATCTTCTTCGGGCAGGAAGCCGCGACCGAGCGCGGGCGGCACGCCGAGCACGTCGAAGTAGTTGCCCGACACGGTGTAGCCCCAGACGCGCTCGTTCGCGCCGCCGGTGCTCAAACTCATCGGCGCGAAGCGGTAGGCGAGTAGTCCCGTGAAGACTTTGTTGCGGTCGCGGTAGTCCTTGTAGTTGGGGTACGACTGGATCGTGTAGTCCGCGCCCTTGTGCAGCGTGCCGTAAACTTCGACGATCTGCTGCGGGTCTTTGACGGGGAGCGGGCGCAGCAGCACCGTATCGACGAGACTGAAGATCGCCGTGTTCGCGCCGATGCCGAGCGCCAGCGAGACGACCGCGACGAGCGTGAAGCCCGGACTCTTCAACAGCCGCCGGAAACCGTACCGCAGGTCTTGCCACAGGTTGCTCATTCGTTTACCCCAAAGTGTTAGCGATTAGCTGTTAGCTGTTAGCTTTTAGCCGGAAGTCAGAAGCGCTTGGCTTTCGCACTAGTTCAGTTACCTGCTCTGTTTTCGCTTTGGCTAAAAGCTAATAGCTAATGGCTAACAGCTCCCTTCACTCGTACCTCAACGCGATCATCGGATCGACTCTCATCGCGCGGCGCGCGGGGATGTAGCAGGCGACGAGGGCGACCGCCGCGATGAACAGGGAGATGAGCGCGAAAGTTTTCGGGTCGGTCGCCGAGACGCCGAAGAGCAAGCCGGACATCAGCCGCGTCAGCGCGAAGGACGCCGCCAGGCCGACCGCGACGCCGCCGAGCGCGAGCGCCATCCCCTGCTTTAAGACGAGCGCGAGGATGTCGCGCGGCTGCGCGCCGAGGGCGAGCCGCACACCGATCTCCGGCACGTGCTGCGTGACGAAATAGGCGAGCACCCCGTAAATCCCGATCGTGGCGAGCAGCAGCGCAAGGCCAGCGAACGACGCGAGCAAGACCATGCCGATGCCGCGCGTGCCGGTCTCGTCGCTCAACTGCTCCGCCATCGTGGCGACGTTCGAGACGGGCTCGTCCGGATCGACGGCGTGGACTTCGCGACGCACGGCGGCGGCGAGGCTCAGCGGATCGCCCTCCGTGCGGACGACGAGATCGCGCGGCTTGAAGCCGTTGAACCCCGCCACCTGACTGTAAGGCAGATACATCTCCGCCTTGACCGGCGCGTCCATCCCCATGTCGCGCACGTCGGCCACGACGCCGACGATGGTGCGCCACGGAGGCGTCCCCTTTCCCATGCCGAAGCTGATCCGCTTGCCGACGGCGCTCTCGCCCGGCCAGTACTGCCGCGCCATCTTCTCGTTGACGACGACGACGAACTGCGACTGTGCGCCGTCGTGCTCGTCGAGGTAGCGACCCTCGCGCAGCGCGAGGCCGACGGTCTGCAAATAGTTCGCGCTCACTTGTCGGTGGATGGCGTTCGCCGCCGTGCCGGGCGGAAGCTGCGTGCCCTCGATCATGAATCCGTTCGCGCCGCCCTGCCACTGCAGAGGCACGGAGGTCGTGTAGCCGACCGCAACGACGCCGGGCAGTTGTCGCACGCGCTCTAACACCTCGTCGTAAAACTGCGCGCGTTTGGGAAGCGAGCCGTACTTGTAATCGGGCAACACCGTGCGCACCGTCAGCAACTGCTGCGGTTTCAGACTCGCGTACTGCCCGCGCATGTGCGAGACGGTCTGCACGAGCAGCCCCGCGCCGACGAGCAGCACCAGTGCGAGCGCGACTTCCAGCACGACGAGTGCGCCGCGCAGACGCCCGCCCGCCGCCGAGCCGCCGCGACCGCCGCCCTGCTTGAGCGCGTCGTTGAGATCAGCGCGCGACGCCTGCCACGCCGGGGCGAGCCCGAAGACAACGCCCGTCGCGAGCGAGATGAGCGCTGCGTAGCCGAGCACGGGCAGGCTGAGGCGCAGGCTCGCCGAGAGCACGAGCCCGTCGGGGATGAGCTTCTTCATGAACTCGAAGCCCCACGCGGCGAGCAAGAGGCCGAGCGCCCCGCCGAGCAGAGAGAGCAGCACGCTCTCGGTCAAAAGTTGCCGCACGATGCGCCAACGACTTGCACCGAGCGCCACGCGCACGGCAATCTCTTTGCGGCGCGAGGCGGCGCGCGCCAAAAGCAGGTTCGCCACGTTCGCACACGCGATGAGGAGGACGAAGCCGACCGCCGCGAGCAGGATCAGCAGGGGCTGCCGGACTGCGCCCGACAGTTGCTCGCCCAACGGCAGGACGTTCGCTTGAATGCCCGCGAGGTCTTCGGGGTAGTCGTGCGCGAGGCGTTCGGTGATCGCGCCCATGTCGGCCTGCGCCTGCTGCCGCGTCACGCCGGGTTTAAGCCGACCGACGACGAGCAGCGTATTGCTGTCACGTGTGGCAAGTTCGTCGGGCGTAAAGGCGGCGGGCGTCCAGAGCCCCGTCGTGCTTTGCAAGAACTGGAAGCCGGCGGGCATCACGCCGACGACGGTGCGCTTCTCGCCGTTCAAGAGAATCTCTCTGCCGACGATGTTCTGATCTCTGCCGTAGCGGCGCTGCCACAAGCCGTGGCTGAGGATGACGACTTTCGCGCCCCCGGGCTGGTCTTCTTCGGGCAGAAAGTTTCGACCGAGCGCGGGCTCTGCGCCGAGCAGCGGCAGGAAGTTCCTCGTCACGCCGTAAGACTGCACCTTCTCCGGCTCGCCGTCGCCGGTGATGTTGAAGGTCTGCCAGCGTAGCGCCGCCATGTCTTCGAAGACCTGATTCTGCGACTTCCATTCGGCATAGGTCGCGGGCTGCACCTGATCCCGCGTGACGCCGATCGCGGGTTGATCTTCCCAGAGCATCACGAGGCGTGAGGGATCGCGAAACGGCGGCGGCTGCAAGAGCACGGCGTTGACGAGACTGAAGATCGCCGTGTTCGCCCCGATCCCGAGCGCCAGCGAACAGACCGCGACAAGCGTGAACGCCAAGTTGTGGCGCAGGCCCCGCAGCCCATAACGAACGTCTTGAAAGAGTGTGCCCATCACGTCACCTCGATAGCTGTTAGCGATTAGCTGTTAGCTGTTAGCTGTTAGCCAAGCCATCAATTGATGCCCTTGTTAGTAAAGCTGTTCAACATGCACCGGCGTTCAATCGTCTGGCTGAGAGCTAACAGCTAATCGCTAACAGCTCCCTTCACTCGTACCTCAGCGCCTCCATCGGGTCCACCTTCGTTGCGCGCCGCGCCGGGATGTAGCAGGCCAGCGCTGCCACTGCCAGGAGCAGCACCGTGACCGCGCCGAAGGTCACGCGGTCGGTCGCGCCGACGCCGAAGAGCAGACCCGACATCAGCCGCGTCAACCCGTATGAAGCCCCCAAGCCGACGATGACCCCCACAGCTGCCAGCGCCATTCCCTGCCCCAGAACCAGCTTCAGCACGTCGGAGGTCTGCGCGCCCAGTGCCATCCGTATCCCGATCTCATGCGTGGACTGGCTCACCGTGAACGAGACCACGCCGTAGAGCCCCACCGCCGTCAGCAGCAGCGCCACGCCCGCGAAGGCTGCGAGCAGCGTCATGTTGAAGCGCGAGGAGGCGAGCGAGCGCGAGAGGAGTTCCTCGACGGTCAGGACGCGATAGACGGGGGCGTCTTTGTCGAGCGACTGAATCTCCCTGCGCGCCGCGTCGGCGATGGCGCGCGCGTCCCCTGTGGTGCGAGCGACGACCGTCATCGTGGGCATGGGCACCTGCGCCTGCGCGAAGAAGATTTCGGGCTGCACGTCCGCCTGCAACCCGCGGTGCCGCACGTCGCCCACGACGCCGACGATCTCGCGCATAACGTACTGACCGGTCGGTGACCAAGAGGGCCGGATGCGTTTTCCGATCGGGTCTTCGCCGGGGAAGACCCTGCGCGCCAGCGTCTCGTTGATGATGATCGCGGGCGTCGAGTTCAGGTCGTCGTGCGCGCCGAACTCGCGCCCCCTCATGACGGGGATGCCCATCGTGCGGAAGTAATCCGTCCCGACCGTGTGGATGACGACGGAAAGGCGGTCGCCCGACCCTTCTGCGTCCCCCTCTACCGCCAGCCCGGTGGTGGCTGCCTCGCCGCTTAAGGGCGGTTGGAAGACGACGCTTGCCGCGACCACGCCCGGCAGCGTTCTGACTCGTTCCGTAACCTGCTGGTAGAAGGCGCTGAGCTGTTGCGTGTTTCTTGAAGGGTCAGACGTTTTCGCAACCTTCAGGGTCAGGATGTTTCGCGGGTCAAACCCCAGCTCGACTTTTTGCAGGCGCACGAGGCTCTTAATCAAGAGCCCCGCCCCGACCAAAAGCACGAGCGCCATCGAGACCTGTGCGACGACGAGCAGTCCCCGCGCGCTGCCCGACAACAGTCCCCCCGAAGAGCTTCGTCCGCCATCCTTCAGTGCCTCCGACAGACTCGTCCCCGCGACCGTGAACGCAGGCGCGAGACCGAAGAGCACGCCGGTCAGAACCGAGACCGCAGCCGTGAAGGCGAGCACGCCCGCGTCGAGGCGCGTCTCCGTGATGCGGGCGATACCTTGTGGGCTCAGAGAGATGATCAGGTCCGTGCCCCACATCGCCAGTATCGTCCCGGCAACCCCGCCCGCCAGCGCGAGCAGCAAGCTCTCGGTCACGAGCTGCCGCGTGATGCGCCAGCGGCTCGCGCCGAGCGCCAGGCGGATGTTGATCTCGCGCTGACGGCTGACGGCGCGTTCGAGCAGCAGGTTCGCCACGTTGACGCACGCGATCAGAAGGACGACGCCGACCGTCACGAAGAGCAGCAGCAGGATGAGGCGCAGGCTCCCGACCAGAGATTCGAGCAGCGGCATGGCGCGGATGCCCATCTCCTCATTCACATCGGGGTATTGCGACGCGAGGCTCGATCCGATCACTTCGGCTTCCGCCTGCGCCTGCTCTAATGTGACGCCGGGCTTGAGTCGCCCGATCACTCTCCACGCACGGTAGCCGCGGGCGATCATGATCGAGCCGTCGCCCGTTTTTTCAGAGTCGAGCGCGGTCGAGAGCCACACTTCCGTCGGCTGCGCTTCGACGGGGAAAGCGAACTGCGCCGGCATGACGCCGACGACCGTGTAGCTCTCGCCGTCGAGCGTCACGGCGCGTCCGACCACGCCCGTGTCGCCGCCAAAGCGCTGCCGCCAGCAGTCCCAGCTCAGCATGGCGGGACGCCCCACGCCGCCGCCCCCCGCCTTGTCTTCTTCAGGGAGAAAAGCGCGACCCAGCGCCGGCGCTGCCCCGAGCAGCGGAAACAGATCGGACGTGATGACGGTCGAGCGTAGAAGCGCGGACTCGCCCTGGCCCGTGAGCGTCACGTTCTTGTCGTAGTAGGCGGCGAGGCGCTCGAACGATCTGTTCTGCTCTCTCAGGTCTGCGAAGTTGCGGAAGGAGAAGTTTGACAGGGCAGTGCGGTTGCGCGGCTCTGTCTGCCCCAGCGCGACCAGTCGCTCCGAAGACGTAAACGGCAGGGGCTTCAGCAAGACCGCGTGGACGACCGAGAAGATCGCCGTGTTCGCCCCGATGCCGAGCGCCAAAGTTGTGACGGCCACCAGCGCGAAGCCCGGGTTCTTCATCAGCATCCGCGCGCCGAACCTCAAATCCTGTAAGAGCGTGCTCATGGTTAAAACCCTCAAGAGCGATTGGCTAATAGCTGTTAGCTGTTAGCAAAATCTTTGCTCTCTATTCCCTCCTGAATCACGATTCGCTGCTGCCATCCTCGATTGGCTAACGGCTCATAGCTAATCGCTAACAGCTAACAGCTCCCCTCATTCGTACCGGAGTGCCACCATCGGATCGACTCTCATCGCGCGGCGAGCCGGGACAAGGCACGCGACGAGCGCGACCGCCGAGAGCAGCAGCGCCACCGCGACGTAGATCAGCGGATCGGAGGCACTCACTTCGTAGAGCAGGCCCGACATCGCCCGCGTCAGCGCGAACGAGGCGGCAAGCCCCGCCGCGACGCCGACCAGCGTGAGCCCCATGCCGTAGCCGACGATCATGCGCAGCACGTCGCCCGCGCGCGCGCCGAGCGCGATGCGGATACCGATCTCGCGCGTCCGCTGCGTCACCATGTAGGAGATGACGCCGTAGATGCCGACCGAGGCGAGCAAGAGCGCAACGAGGCCGAACGCGCCGGTCAGCACCGAGACGGAACGCTGCCGCGCCAGCGACTCGGACATCAGCTCATTCATCGTGTGGACGTTGGTCGAGACGATTTGCGCGTCCAGATTCGCGACCGCGCCGCGCACCGTACCCGTCAGGGTCGCCGGATCGCCCTCGGTGCGCACGGCGACGCCCATGAAGCCGAAGGGCGATTGCTGGTAAGAGACGTAAGCCTCCGGCTTCGGTGGCGCGTCGAGCGTGCGCTGTCGGATGTCGTTCACGACGCCGACGACCGTTAGCAGAGGTGAGTCGTCCGACCCCAATCTGATCCGCTTGCCGAGCGGGTCTGCGCCCGCGAAATAACGCTTGACGGCCGCCTCGTTCAACACGACGACTCCGGACGCGTCCGCGCGGTCGGCGTCGCTGATGTCGCGACCGGCGAGCAGGGGAATCTGCATCGCGCGGAAGTAGTCGGGCGAGACGACCTGATAGTTGATCGAACTCACTTCGCCGGGTGCGGGTTCGGGCTCGCCTTCGACGCGGAGGGGAAAGAGAATGTCGTCGCCGGGAAACGGAAGATTCAGCGCCGCGCCTGCATCCTTGACGCCGGGCACGGCTCTGATGCGTTCGAGTAGCTGCTCGAAGAAGCGACTCTTCTCTTTCGGCGTGGCGTACTTCGTCGGCGGCAGAGAGATGTTGAGCGCGAGCAGTTTGCTCGGGTCGAAACCGGGCTTGACCTGTTGGAGCAGGACGAAGCTCTTGATGAGCAGCCCCGCGCCGACGAGGAGCACGAGCGACACGGCGACTTCGAGGACGATGAGCACGCGGGTCGAACGCCCGTGCGCGCCGGTCGCCTTCCCCGTGCCCTCCTTGAGCGTCTCGGTGAGATCGACGCGCGAAACTTGCAGCGCCGGGACGAGCCCGAAGGCGAGCCCCGTGACGGTGGAGACGGCGAGCGTGAACAGCAGCACGTTCGCGTCGATGGCAACATCGTTCAGGCGCGGCAGATCGTTTGGCAATAAGCTAACTAATCCCTGCACGCCCCACACGGCGAACAGCAGACCGACGCCTCCGGCCACGAGCGAGAGCAGCACACTCTCGGTCAGGAGTTGGCGGACGAGACGCGCCCTCGCCGCGCCCAGGGCCGCGCGCACGGCGAGTTCCTTCCGCCGCGTCGTCGCGCGCGCGAGGAAGAGGTTGGCGACGTTGGCGCACGCGATCAGGAGCACGAGCCCGACCGCCGCGAGCAGCATCAAGAGCGCCGGTCTCGAGTCGCCGACGAGGAAGCGCTTGAGCGGGATGAGCCGCACGCCCGCGCCCGCGTTCGTCTCCGGGTACTGCGTGGCGAGCCGCGCCGCGACGGCGTCCATCTCCGACTGTGCCTGCGCGAGCGACACATTCGGCTTCATCCGCCCGACGACGCGCATGTAGCTCGTCTTGCGGCTGGCCGTGAGATCGCGATCCGTCTGCGCGCCGAGTTGCGGGATGTCTTTCCTGACCGCCGGGACGAACAACTCCGCCAGCTCGCCCGCAGACGAGAGCGGCGCGAGGTTCTGCCAGCGGAACTCGCGCGGCATGACGCCGACGATCTGATAGGCGGCGCCGTTCAGCGTTATCGTCTTGCCGACGACGCCCGCGTCGCCGCCGAAACGGCTCTGCCAGAAACTATGACTGATGACGACCGTGTGCCAGTCGCCCGCCGTCGCGCCGTCGCCATCGAAGGTGCGCCCCAGCGCGGGGCTCGTGCCGAGCAGCCGGAAGAAGTTGGTCGAGACGCTCGCGCCGCGCACGCGCGCCGGCTCGCCTTCGTCCGTGACGGTGAAATCGACGCCGCTCGTCGCCGCCAGCTCGGAGAACGAAGCGGCTTGCGCGCGCCAGTCGAGGAAGTCCGCGGGCGTGACGGTCGTCTGCCTGCCCTTCGGCGTCACTTCCCACGCCAACACGAGTTGATCAGGCGCGGCGTAAGGCAGCGCGCGCAGCAGCACCGAGTTGACGGCGCTGAAGATCGCCGTGTTCGCGCCGATGCCGAGCGCGAGCGTCAGCACGGCGACCGCCGTGAAGCCACGGTGCCTCGACAGCACCCGCAGCCCGTAGCGCATGTCCTGCCAGATGGTTCTCATTAGCAATTCCTCAAGAGCTGTTAGCGGTTAGCCAGAAGCCTGCGGCTCGCGTATGTCGCACTGGCTTGTTCGGCCTGAACAACAGTTTGGCTAACAGCTAATAGCTAACCGCTAACGGCTGTCTTCACTCATAACGAAGCGCCACCATCGGATCGACCTTCGCGGCGCGGCGTGCGGGGACGAGGCAGGCGATGAGCGCGACCGCGGAGAGCAGCACGGCGACTCCGGCGAAGGTCAGCGGATCGGTCGCGCTCACGTCGAAGAGCAAGCCCGACATGACGCGTGTCAGCGCCAGTCCCCCGGCGAGACCGAGGGCGACGCCGACGAGCGTCATTCCCATGCCCTGCCGCAGGATCATGCGCAGCACGTCTCTCTGTAGCGCGCCGAGCGCCATCCGTATCCCGATCTCGTGCTGGCGCTGCGCCACGGTGTAGGCCATCACGCCGTAGATGCCGACCGCCGCCAGCGCGAGCGCGAGACAGGCGAAGACCGTCAGCAGCAGCGCGGCGAAACGCGCGCGCGAAGTTGACTCGCCGATCCAGCCCTCCATCGTCCTCACGTCGGCGACGGGCTGCGCCGGATCAATCGACTGGATCACACGGCGCGCCGCGTCGGCGAGAGCGGACGGATCGCCCTCGGTGCGGACGACGAAGGTCATCTCTGAGTAGGCGAGCTGCGGCTGAGTCCAATAGACCATCGGGAAAGTTTGGCCGTCGAGCTTGTCGTAGCGCACGTCGCCGACGACGCCGACGATCTCGTTCATCGGCGGCTTTTCCATCATCTCGACGGCGATGTGCTTGCCGATGGGGCTCTCGCCGGGGAAATATTTCCGTGCGACCGACTCGGTGATGACGATGGTGTGGCGATCCTCTGTCGCCTCCTGCGCCGTGAAGGTGCGACCCTCCAGGACGGGAATGTTGAGCGTGCGGAAATAGTTGTCGTCCACGACGCGCACGTCGGTCGATGGCTCCTGGCCGGGCGGCGGCGTGGGCTCGCCGTCGATCCAGAAGCGGGTGCGCGCGCCGAGCCCCGTGTAGAACGGGAGGTAGTTGGCAACCGAGGCGGAGCGCACGCCGGGCAGGCTCGCCATCTGCTGCGTCGCCTGATGGAAGAAGTTGACGACCTGCGGGTCTTCCTTGTACTTGCTCGCGGGCAACGTCACGCGCAGCGTTAGGAGGTTCGCGGGATCGAAACCGGGATCGACCGAGACGAGCCGCTTGAAGCTGCGGATGAGGAGTCCCGAACCGACGAGCAGGACGAGCGCGAGCGCGACCTGCGCGACGACGAACGCGGCGCGGGCGCGCTGGCTCCGGCGGCTGCCAGAGTTGCCGCGCCCCGTCTCTTTCAAGGCTTCATGAGCGTCTGCGCGCGACGCTTCGAGCGCGGGCAGCAGGCCGAAGACGACGCCGGTCAGCACCGAGACGGCGAGCGTGAAGCCGAGCACGGGCAGACTCACGCCGACCTGTGTTGATCCGATCAAATTCGGCGGACTCAAGGCGACGAGCGCGTCCACGCCCCACGCCGCGAGCCCGACGCCGAGCACGCCGCCCACGACCGAGAGCAGCAGGCTCTCCGTTAGCAGTTGGCGCACGATCCTGCCGCTGCCCGCGCCCATCGCGGCGCGGATGGCGATCTCTTTCGAGCGCGACGCGGCGCGCGCGAGCATCAGATTCGCCACGTTCGCGCACGCGATGAGCAAGACGAAGCCGACCGCGCCGAGCAGGATCATGAGCGGCGTCTTGATCTCGCCCGCCAACTGCTCACGCAGGGGGACGAGCGTCACACCCATGTTCGTGTTGTACTCGGGACGCTCCTTCTCGATGTTGCTCGCGATGGTGCTCATCTCGGCTTGCGCCTGCGCTAACGTCACGCCGGGCTTGAGCCGCCCCACCGCCGAGAGGTAGCGACCGGAACGGGGGCGCATGAACGTGGGAGCCCACAACTCCGCCGGCTTGCCCGTGCGCGAGTTCTCCTTGACGAACCATTTGAAGTCGGCGGGCATCACGCCGATGACGGTCACGTTCTGGCCGTCGAGCGCGACCGTTTTGCCCACCACGTCCGTCGCGCCGCCGAACTGCCGCTGCCAGAACCCGTAGGAGAGGACGATCACGTCGCCGTGCCCCTTCTCCTTGTCTTCGGGCGTGAACGTGCGCCCCAGCAGGGGGCTCGCGCCGACCGCCGAGAAGAGGTTGACTGTCGCCACCTGCGCGGGCACCGCGACGGGGTCGCCCGCGCCCGTCAGGT
>JBJMGS010000011.1:0-3843 GCA_045807785.1 Pyrinomonadaceae bacterium | reverse complement strand
GCGGTGCGCGAGCGGGTCGAGGCGCGCGAGCAGCAGGACGCGCGGCGCAAGGCGCAGGAAAAACGAAAACCGCTGAATTTGCCGCAGGGTCAGTCGGTCACGAACCTCGCGCTCTCGCCCGACGGCACGTTCATCGTCGCGACGATCGGCGAGCAGGCGTCGGGCGCGCGGAACACCGTCGTGCCGAACTACGTTTCGGATTCCGGCTACACCGAAGACATTCCGGGTCGGACGAAAGTCGGAGACGTGCAGGGGCGCACGCGGCAGATGATCATCAACGTCGAGACGGGCGAGGCGAAGCCGGTCGATCACGGCCAGCGCGTGAACGTCGCGCCGCGCGTGCAGACGCGCACCGAAGGCAACGCCACCGAGCAGACGCAACGCGAGCGCGGCGACGTGCAGCAACCGCAACCGCAAGCGCCGCGGCGCACGGCGGAACAGTCGCAGCAGTCGCAGCAGGGTCAAACCCAGACGCAGCAGTCCTCCGGCCAACAGCAGCCGCCGCGCACGCAGACCGAGCGGCAGACCGAGCCGCCGCAGCGCGACCGCGACGTGCAGCTCTTCCAGCTCCAGTGGTCGGACGACGGCAGGCAGGCGGCGATGCTCGCGCGCTCCGCCGACAACAAGGATCGCTGGGTGATGCTGCTCGACCCGGCGACCGCCAGGACGAAAGTCCTAGTCACCGTCCACGACGACGCGTGGGTTGACGGCCCCGGCGCGTTCACGCTCGGCTGGCTCCCCGACAATCGGCACGTCTATTTCATCTCCGAGCGCGACGGCTGGTCGCACCTCTACACGGTCTCGACCGACGGCGGCGAGCCCACGCAGTTGACCTCCGGCAAGTTTGAAGTCTCAGACGTGCGCTTGTCCGACGACAAGTCGAAGTTCTATTTCACTTCGAGCGAGGGCAGCTTCTTCGAGCGGCATCTCTACTCGATGGCGACGACAGGCGGCGCGCGCACGCGCATCACGTCGCTCGCCGGGATGAACGAGTCGGACATCTCGCCCGACGAACAGATGCTCGCCGTCGTCCGCTCCTACAGCAACCGGCCGCCCGAACTCTACCTTGAGCCGATGACGCCCGGCGCGAAGGCGGTGCAAGTCACCACGTCGCCGCTCTCCGAGTTTTTTACTTACAACTGGATCGACACGCCTATCGTGAACTTCAAGGCGCGCGACGGCGCGACCGTCTATGCGCATCTCTACAAGCCCGCGAACTGGCGCGCGGGCGGCGCGGCGGTCGTCTTCGTCCACGGCGCGGGGTATTTGCAGAACGTCCACAAGGGTTGGAGCAACTATTACCGCGAGTACATGTTCCACCACCTCTTGATGGAGCGCGGCTTCCTCGTGATGGACATCGACTATCGCGGCTCGTCGGGCTACGGGCGCGACTGGCGCACGGGGATTTACCGCTTCATGGGCGGGAAGGATTTGACCGATCACGTCGATGCGGTTGACTACCTCGTCAAGCAGCACGGAGTTGACCCAAAACGCGTCGGCCTCTACGGTGGCAGCTACGGCGGCTTCATCACGCTGATGGCGATGTTCACAACGCCCGACGTGTTCGCGGCGGGCGCGGCGCTCCGGCCCGTGACGGACTGGGCGCACTACAACCACCCCTACACGTCGAACATCCTGAACCTGCCGCAGTCCGACCGTGAAGCATACGAGCGCAGCTCGCCCATCTATCACGCCGCCGGGTTGAAGGGCGCGCTCCTCATCTGTCACGGCATGGTCGATACGAACGTCAACTTCCAGGACTCCGTCCGGCTCGTGCAGAAACTGATCGAGCTGCGGAAAGAGAACTGGGAGATCGCGCCCTACCCCGTCGAAGACCACTCCTTCGAGCGCGAGACGAGTTGGGCGGACGAGTACAAGCGCATCCTCAGATTGTTTACGAACAACATACAGAATAACCCTAGCGTATCACCCGCCACGGGAGGCAGCAGTGGGCGCAAACGTTAGCTAGCCGCAGCGTCAGCGCACCGTTAAGAGGTGCGAGGCGTTAGAAGATGTTAAAAGGCCGCCGACTACTGTCGGCGGCCTTTGCTTCTCATTCTTAATTATGAAGCCGGCGGGCGATCTAATTCAGAGTTAGACGCCTTCGTGGTTACCCACAGACCGCTAATGATGGTCTCACCGATCTGCTGCTCACTGTCCTCCGTTAAGATGTGTTTGTATTGATTATGTTCCCCGCGCGCCGCTGGTACCGTGCGTCAAGCACCGTTTTGAAGAGAACTCTATTTGTCATCACCGCGCTGCTTTTACTGATGCACTCCTTCACTGCGGTCATTGGCGAGCCGGGCGACCTCGGCTACCAACTCGTCATTAAGCCGTACCCCTCCCTGCTGAAGTCCGTCCCGAGCATGGAGGAGCGTGTGTGGGAGAGTGCCGTCGCCTCCGGCGAGATACCCGGCTGGGTGGCGGCGCGCAAGTATGTCGTCATCGGCATTGGTGACGCAGAATCAAAACCTCGCTCCTGGGAGGTTCTCTATCTCATGTCTTTCCTGCTCACGATCTTGTGCGCCCTGGCTTCTCTGGCGTTCATCCTGCGGTCGTCAATCGCCGCACTTCGTCGCCGCACGGCCTGACACGTCGGTCGGGCCGGTAGGAGAAACTATTATGATTAAGAGCCTGAAAGCAGACTTCCTCCTCCTCCTGCTCGCGGTAACGATTGCCACCGCTGCGGGGAGCGGGACGGCCGCGGCACAATCGCCCGAGCCGAAGACGGTGGCGGATTTCTTCCTCTTAGTCCCGGAGCGTTACATGGAAGGCTACGACCGCCGCTTCCGCGAGGAGATGCTGCGGGGGGAACGCCGGGGCGTGGTGGTCGACATCCCCAACGGGTACATCTCATACGACGCGTCCGACAACCCGTCGGGGTTCGAGTTCGCCATCTTCAGGAAGAGCAATGGCAAATATCTCGTCGCCTACAGCACCGGGGCTTTCTACGAACCGGAGGTTGATAGCGGGCCGACTCTGTTCCTGCTGAGTTACGAGGGCGGCAGATGGCGCGACGTGACGAGGGCGACCCTCCCCGTAGGGTTCGACCAGAAGCTGGCCTACAAGCTGCCACGTCGGGGCCGGAGTATCGAAGTGTGGGGCGGGCGAGGTCGCAACCGAACTCTGACGTGGGAGCATGACCGGTTCCGTATCGGCCGGCCGGTCGGCCGGTAGCCGGGCTGACGCGCCAAACCACGGCCTGCACCGGACGCGCTAACACGTGGCCTCTTACCGATCTCAGACTACGCCTCTCAAAACGAACGGTTTTTGAGGCACTTCCTCTTAAAACAAAATATGAAGAAAAGACTTCTGATACTCGCTTCTATTGTGATCGCCCTTTTGCTCGCCGGCTATTTCTCATGGAACCACTTCACCAGCCGAACCGGCGATCAGAAGGTGAGCTTCACCCCGGCCCGTGCGCAGCACTTTACCAGCGGCAACTTAAACTACACCATTTACCAAGCCGAAAATGGGGTGAGCGACGACGTTATTTATCACTTACACGGAAGGAATTTAGACGCCTCCGTTTGGAACGACGACACTTATTTCACCTCACAGCTACAAGCCTACTGGCAGAGATCATCAATTAAGCCACCAACCGTCGTGGTCGTTTCATACGGACCCGTCTGGCTGTTAACTCCGAAGAATTCCAAAGTGGAAAACGGACTATTGGATGACTTCGTCGCCCGCCTGCCGGAAATTGAATCTCAGCGGGTACATTCCCCGCAGCTTGCTGCGTTAAAGTGTGTGGGTGAGCAAGTTCATCCACAAGAGCCACAACGTCTCAGTTCTGATGTATCACATCGTGTGCCCGGCCAAGTACCGGCGGGTAGTGTTCAG
>JBJMGS010000010.1:0-10345 GCA_045807785.1 Pyrinomonadaceae bacterium | reverse complement strand
GCCCTCTCGTCTATACTCCCTCGGTCTTGTTCTGTGATTTAACTTTCGCAGCGCAACGGCGCTGAGCGGCGCGTCCGGGAAGTTTGTGAACGCGCCGACGGGCAGGACGCAAGTTTTGAAAGGTCGCCGCTGACGAACGCGGCGACCGTCGATGAGAATGTTTGGTGCCGCTTGCGGCGCGGGCTTCTTCTTCGACGCCGCAACCCCACAGGGTTCGCGCGCGAAGACTTCGGAAGATGGCGCGCGATCAAGAGCGAAGACGGCGGCGCGTTTCAGGCGGCGAGTCGAGTAAGGTTCACGGGCGTAAACTTCGCCGCGAACTTCGATCCCGCCCCGCGCCCGTCGGTCTGAAGCGGCTCGACGGAGTTTTCGAGTGGACAGTTGCAGACGCTTTCCCGCCAAGTGGGGAGCGCGACCGAGCCTGCCACGGCTTGCACGGCGGCAGGGGGACGCGCCCGACCACCCGCGTGACTCTCGCGCCGCCCATAACTCCCGACCGATAAGCGACAGGCCGCGCGACGCGCAGCCACCCCACGTCTCATCCCTACACACCATCCCACACCGCATTCAGGCGCGCGCCCACCGTGGCTCTATTGCGTGCGTGCGGGTTCACCTTGAAAGGTCAACAAGTTTCACATGTCGAAAGAGTTAATCGTTAGCCTCAACGGGCGCGAAAAGAAGATCGCCATCATTGAGGATGGGCGAGTCACGGAGTTTTACATCGAGCGCGGCGAAGGCGGTCAGGGCATCGTCGGCAACATCTACAAGGGGCGCGTCATGCGCGTGCTGCCCGGCATGCAGTCGGCTTTTGTCGATATCGGGCTGGAGCGCGACGCCTTCCTCTACGTCACGGATTTCTTCGACGAGGAGGAGGAGTTCGACAAGATCGTCGTCGATCGCTCGAAGGACGGCGACTCGGACGCGGCGCGCGCGGCGGCGAACGAGCGGATCGAGCGTGCGCGCGTCGAACGCGAGCGGCAGATGGAGTCGGCGCACGAACTCGCGATGCCGCCCGGCGCGGCTGGCGAAGAAGAAGAAGATGCCGAGCCCGAAGCTTCGGCCCCGTTGCAAGTCTCCGAGACGCCGCAGGCTCAGTCTCCGATCGCCGCTGCTGATGAAGTCGGCGCGGACGCACAGTCACAGGCAGACAGTTCGGAAGAGGGCGAGCGGCGCGGTCGGCGCAGACGCGGCAAGCGCGGGCGCGACGAGCGCGATCAAACGAGCGCGGGCGGGCGGCCTTCCGCCGACACCGGACACGAGATTCGCGCTCACTCCGTCTCGCGCGAAGAGATCAACACGCCCTTCGTCGCCGACACCGACTCGTTCGAGCGTGTCGTGGACGTGGACGAGGCGGCGTCGTTCGACGAAGGCGAGGCGTTCAAGGACGCGCGCGTGCAGGAGCGCTTGCTCGATCAGGTGCGCGCCGCCGAGTTCGACATGGACGCGGCAGAGACGGCTGAGGTCGGCTCCCTCTTCTCGTCCAAAGACATCAAAGGCTCGACCGGCTTCGAGCGCATCGCGGACGATGAAGAAGAGGTTGCCGTGCCGACGCGCCAGACGCGCGGCGTCGCGCGCGCCGTCGCCGCCTCGGTCGCCACGCTCTCCGAAGATTTACTCGACGCGGACGCGAGCGGCGCGCCGCAATCGTTCGAGCGTGTGAGCGATGACGAAAGGGCCGTCGAGGCTTCGCCCGACGGTGACCCGGAAGCGTCCGGCGCACGCGCCGGCAAGAAGCGCGGCGCGGCGAAGAAGGCGACGAAGGGTGCGGCGTCGAAGTCGCCCGCGCGCAAGAAGGCCGGCGAAGAGTCTGGCGCGTCGAAGCGTCCGGCGGCATCGAAGGGTGCGACGAAAAAGTCCGCGGGCAAGGGCGCGGCGAAAGGTCGCGGCGCGGCGAAGGGCGCCGCGGGCGATGCTGAAGACGCAGAGGCGAGCGTGACGTCGCGTCCGCCGCGCGGCGAGTTCGCGGCGCGCAGGGGCGGACGACGTCGCCGTCGCGGCGGCAAAGCGCCCGGCGAGGGCGAGGCCACGAACGGCGCGAACGGTCACGCCGAAGAGGTGACCGAGACGGACGCGCCCGCGTTCGTCGAAGCCGCCGCCGTGGAGGAAGCGCCCGCGCCAGTTGAAGCAGAGCCGGAGCGCGCGCCCAAAACCGAAGGCGGGCGTGAGAGTCGCGGCGGGCGCGACAACGCGCGTGAAGGCGGCCGCGACGCAAATCGCGAAGGCGGGCGCGACGCGAGCCGTGAAGGTAATCGCGAAGGCGGTCGTGAGGCCGGGCGCGAAAGTGGTCGCGATGGCGGGCGCGAAGGCGGCACAGAGGCGCGCGGCGGTCGTGACGGTCGCGGCGAAGGTCGAGACAGCCGCGGCGGTCGTGGCGGGCGCGATTCGCGCGGCGGCGGTCGCAGCGGCGGACGCGAAGGCGGCGGCGACGGTCGTGATAATCGCGGCGGTCGAGACAGCCGCGACAACCGTGAGGGCCGGGATACTCGCGAGGGCCAGGGTCGCGAGAGTCAGGGCCGTGAAGGTCAAAGTCGTGAAGGCCAGAGCCGTGAGGGTCGCGATAACCGCGACAGTCGCGGCGGGCGGCGCGGCGCACCGATGATCAGCGATTTGCTGCGCGAGGGTCAGGAGATTCTCGTGCAGATCGCCAAGGAGCCGATCTCGCAGAAGGGCGCGCGCATCACTTCGCACATCGCGCTGCCTGGTCGCTACCTCGTTTACATGCCGACCATCGAGCATGTCGGCGTCTCGCGCAAGATCGAGTCCGACTCCGAGCGCCAGCGCCTGCGTAAGCTGATCGCCAACATCCGCCAGACGGAAGACGTCCCTTCGGGCGGCTTCATCGTCCGCACGGCGGGCGTCGGCATCACGGAGGAGAATCTGCGTGACGACGCACGCTACCTCGTGCGCGCGTGGCGCGACATTCGCCGCAACGCCGAGAAGAAGAAGGCGCCCTCGATGGCGCACAAAGACCTCGACCTCGTGCAGCGGATACTTCGCGATCAACTCTCAGACGACTTCTCGGCGATCCGCGTGGACTCCGAGCAGGAGTATCAGGAGATCGTCGAGTTCGTGAACCGCATCCAGCCGCGGCTCGTCAACCGCGTCAAGCTCTACACGCGCGAGGAGCCGATCCTCGAAGCCTTCGGCGTGCAGGCGGAACTCGACAAGGCGATCAAGCCGCGCGTGTGGCTTCGCTCGGGCGGCTACCTCGTCATCAACCAGACCGAGGCGCTCGTCGCCATTGACGTCAACACGGGCAAGTTCGTCGGGCGCGGCGGGTCTCGTCTGGAAGACACGATCACGAAGACGAACCTCGAAGCCGTGGACGAGATCGCGCGCCAGATTCGCCTGCGCGATCTGGGCGGCATCATCGTCCTTGACCTGATCGACATGGAGGACAGGCGCAACCGCAACCGCGTGATGGGCGCGCTGCAAGACGCGCTCAGGGACGACAAGTCGCCGACGAAGGTGCTCTCGATCAACGACTTCGGACTCGTCATCATGACGCGCAAGCGCGTCAAGCAGTCGCTTGAGCGCACGCTCTGCTCGCCCTGCCCGTACTGCACGGGCGCGGGGCTGGTCAAATCGCCGCAGACGATCTGTTACGAGATACTCGAAGAGGCACGCAGCCTCTCGCGCGCGATGAAGGACGACGAGATCAAGCAGGCGACGCTGCGCGTTAACCCAGAGGTGGCGCGCGCGCTGCACTCTTCCGAGCGCGATGTGCTCAAGGAGATCGAGGACTACCTCGGAGCGGTTGATCTCACCGCCGACGAGCGCGTGCATCAGGAGCAGTTCGACTTCGCCCTCGTCTAACCGCTGCGTGAAACGACGAGTGAGCCGCGGGCGGTTTTATCACCGCCCGCGGCTTATTTTTTTGCTGCCCAACAGCGCGCGCGGAGTGACAGCAGACGTGTAGATTAGCTACTCTGTCACACGCACGCGGCGTGAATATCAAATGAGACGGGACTGACACGCATGGCCGTACCGGCGCGCAGATTTCAGTGGGACGCTCTCTCGGACGACGAGCTGCTTGATCTGCGCCTGTGCGATCTGCCGCTACGTATTGAGCGCACCGTGCTCCAAGAGCGCGTCGAGCGCGTCTATGAAGAGTTTGAGCGCCGCGACCTGCGTGTGCGCCCGCACGTGTGGCTCGGCGAGGAGTGGTTCTGCCCAGACGGCGTGCCGGGCTTCGCCATCCCCTTCTACCTCGCGCACCCGCGGCTGATGAAGCTCGAACGCCGGCAGATGCTCGAAGTTGAAGGCGGCACCGAGCGCGAGTGCCTGCGCATCATGCGCCACGAGGCGGGGCACGCCGTCAGCAACGCCTTCTACCTCCACCGGCGCAAGCTCTGGCGAGACCAGTTCGGTAGTTTCCGCGAACGCTACCCGCAGTTCTACAAGCCCGATCCTTCGAGCCGCGATTACGTCCTCCACCTCAAGGCCTGGTATGCGCAGGCGCACCCGGCGGAGGACTTCGCCGAGACGTTCGCCGTCTGGCTGCAACCCGGCTCGCGCTGGCGCAGGCGCTATCAGGATTGGGGCGCGCTCAAGAAACTCAAATACGTCGCGCAGCTCATGGCCGAGCTGTCGGGACAGACGCCGCCCAACCGCCGCCGCGACACGGTCGAGCCCCTCTCGAAGTTGACGAAAACTTTGCGCCAGCACTACGAGCACAAGCGCAGCCGCTATCTCTTCGCGGGGACGCAGGTGTACGACCGCGACCTGCACCGCGTCTTCCACCCGAACAAGGGGAACGAGAAGTTCCCGACCGCCGTCCACTTCCTGCGCGCGTCGCAGCGCGAGCTGTCGCAGACGGTCGCCGAGGTGACGGGCGTCCACACCTACGCGGTCGATCAGGTGCTGGAGAACGTCATCGCGCGCTGCAAGGAGCTGCGCCTGCGCGTGCGCCCGCCACGCGAGACGGCGAAGCGCAAGGTCTCGATCATGCTCACGGCACAGACGATGAAAGGCGTGTACGCGGGCTACCACCGCATCCCTCTATGAGCGCGAATAAACACGAGAGCGACGGCGGCAACGGCGGCAACGGCGACGAAGTTCGTGGCGCGGTCGGCGGCGGCGCGTTCAAGCTCAACAAGTCGCTGCGCATCGTCGTCCTCGTCCACCACGAACTCGTCCCGCCCGACGAGCCGCCAGACGACTCCGACCCAGACAAGGAGTTGCGCAAGACCGAGGACGGCGTCGTCTTCACCCTGCGCGCGATGGGGCACGAGGTCGAGCCCGTCGGCATCTCGAACGATCTCGGCGTCATCGACGTGGCGATTCAGGACGGGCGACCCCAAGTCGCGTTCAACCTGCTGGAAGAGTTCGCGGGCTACCCGCTCTTCTCGCAGCATGTCGTCAGCTACCTGGAGCTGCGGCGTCTCCCCTACACGGGCTGCAACCCGCTCGGCTTGGCGCTCTCGCAGGACAAGGCGCTCACGAAAAAGATTCTCCACTACCACGGCATCGACGTGCCACGCTTCGCCGTCTTCCCCGTCGGCATCAAGGTGAAGCGTCCCGCGCGGCTCGACTTCCCCCTGCTCGTCAAGTCGCTCGTCGAGGAAGGCTCGCGCGGCATCTCGCAGGCGTCGCTCGTCGAGACGGAAGAGAAACTGGCCGAGCGCGTCGAGTTCATTCACCGCACGACGGGCAAGCATGCCATCGCGGAACAGTTCATCGACGGCAAAGAGATTTACGTCAGCGTCATCGGCAACCGCAATTTACAGACCTACACGCCGTGGGAGCTGGACATGGAGAACTGGCGCGAGGGCGTGCCGAAGATCGCCACCTCGAACGTCAAGTGGAATCTCGCCTACCAGAAGAAGATGGGCGTCGTCAGCAAGCCCGCCGTGCTCTCCGAAGAGAAAGAGAAGAACGACGAGCTGCTGCATAAGCTCCAGCGGCTCTCGAAACGCATCTACCGCATCCTCGATCTCTCCGGCTACGCGCGGCTCGACTACCGCGTCACTGCGGACGGGCGCGCGTACCTGCTCGAAGCCAACCCGAACCCGCAGATCGCGCGCGACGAAGACTTCGCCGACTCCGCCGCCCACTGCGGCGTCTCTTACGAGCAACTCCTCCAAAAGATCGTCACGCTCGGAATGCGCTACAACCCGATGGGCTAACACCCCGCGCGTAACTCTCGCGGTCGCGCTTTACGGAGACGACTGCGTCGGCGGCTGCGCGTCGTCCGGCGTTGCCTCCGGCTCTGTCCGCGTCACGGCGTAGAGTGCGTTGCCGTCTGGGTAGGTGTGGATCAGCCGCAGCCTGCCCGATGCTTCCGCCTGCGCGAGGAAGCGCGCGAAATCGTCTCGCCGATCATCCTTGATCCATCTGTGCCGGACAACGACGTATGAGACCGGGACTTGCTCGAACAGATCGAGCAGCTTCGGATCGACGCCGGGGCCTTTCGTCAGTTGGAAAATCTGCCACGTCTCTTCGGAGATGAAGCTCGACGTGGCGTTGACGAGCGGGCGTCCGTGGTCTGCGGCGCGCAGCATGTAGAGATGATTGTTCAGCTCGCTCTGCGACGAAGGCAGCTCCACCACACCGCCGCGCATCTCTGTGCGCTTAAGGCGCAGCGTCACCTCGTCGGGGAAGACCGCGCCGCGCGTGAACTCGAGCGGCGAGCCGTGCAGCTCGAAGAGCAGCAGGGCCGCGAGCGCCGCATAGACAAATGCGGGCTTGAGCTTCGCCGAACGAATCGAGAGGGCGCGCGCGAGGTGAGTCGCGCCGACGGCGGCGAGCAGCGCGAGCCCGACGTAGCAGAGCATCGCCGCGCGCGCCGGGATGCGCAGGCTGCGAAACGGAAGCAGCGACTCGTAGAGCTCGCGGTAGAGGAAGAACTTCATCCCGAACGAGCCGAGGAAGCCCGCAAACGCCCACGCGAGCCCGATCCAGAAAGCGTCCGGGCGCCGCGTCGCGCGCAGCGTCTCGATCAAGTTTGCCCCATCTCCGCGCATGAGCAGTTGCGGGTACGCGACGCACCAGCGCACGCAGAGCGCCACGACTAACAGAAGGAGCGCGTCGTCTGAGACTCCGGCTCCGACGACCTCGATTCCGACGACCGTCGAATGCGCGCCCGCGTAGCCCGCGCCGACGAGCGCGACCGATCCGGCAATGATGGCGAGCGCGTCGAGCGCGAAGAGGAGTCTGTGCGGGGGTTTATCCCTTCCCCTCTCTCCCGTCCGTCTCTCTTCCGCGCGCGCTTCTTCTTCATCTTCTAAAGCGCGGCGCGATTCACCCGCGGCGGCAGTCGCCGTAATGAGCGCGGCGAGGGCGAGTAGCAGTGGCGTGAGTCCGGGGAAGAGTTTGTACTGCACACCGGGCAGTGTGTCGCCCAGACCGCTCCACACACGGTTGCGCCGCTCGACGGCGAGCCAGTCAGCCGCGCTCGCCGAATGCTTGATCGCGTCGTCGTCCGGGAATTTGAATCCGTAAAGCTTGGTCACTTTCTGGTAGGGCAGCATGAACGGCATGAGCAGCAGCGACGCCGCGACGATGGCGACCGCACCCCGCGACCAGAAGGCGCGGTCGCGTTGCAGGCGGTAGCGTGCGACGAGGTACGCGGCGGTGAGCGCGAGCGGGACGGTCGTCATGACGAGCCAGGTGATGCAGGTCAACCCGTTCATCAGGAAACTGATGCCGAGCCACGCGGCGCGACGCCGCGTCCGCGCGCGCGCAAAGAACACGAGCGCCTCGACGAGCAGCGGCATCCACCCGGCGAACATGTAGTGCAGGTGCGAGAGCAGGTGGAAGCGGTAGGGGATAAAGGCGAAGACGATGCCGGCGAGCCACGCCGCGCCGACCGAGTCGGTCGTCGTCCGCGCGAGCCGGAACGCGCCGTAACCGCTGAAGGCGAAGGCGGCAAAGGTGGCGACGCTGTGAACCGTCAGCGCGCGCAAGCCGATGGCAAAGAGCGGGAAGCAGAGGAGCGCGATGCCATAGTCGTGCTCGGAGAAAGCGAGCGTGTACTTATCTGGGTAGAAGACGTTGGCGTGGAAGAGTTGGAGCGGGGCGTGGAAGGTCTGGTGAAAGTCCCACCAGAGCACCCAGGCGATCGCGTAAGGATCACCGGGGTCTGCAACGGCGTCGCGCATCCGCGTCACCCACGGCCACGTCATCAGCGAAGTCAGCGCGAAGAAGCCGAGCAGGTTCAGACACTCGCGCAACCACGCGGGCGGCGTTCGACGTTTGAGCGTCCGCAGCTTCTTGAACATCTCGGCACACGAAGCAGGATCAGGGGCCGCCGGGCAGGGTTAACGAAGACGGCGGCATGATACTCACGCGCCCGCTCGCTGGCAAACTGTTTTCGCGCGCCTCGCTACTAGTCTTCAGCCGCCGCGCATTACAATGAGGCTATCGAGTTCGCGGATCAACTAAGCCGGAGCGCCATCGCCAGCACAATTTAATGACCAACCGAAAAAGCGCGCTGCCGCTTCTCTTCTCCGCGACGTTGTTCGTGAGCGCCGCGCTTCTCTTCTGGGTCGAGCCGATGGTGGCGAAGATGCTCTTGCCGCTGTTGGGCGGCACACCCGCCGTCTGGAACACTTGCCTCCTATTTTTCCAGACGATGTTGCTCGCCGCCTATGCTTACGCGCTCTTCGCCTCGCGCCGACTCACGCCGCGACAACAAGTCTTCGCGCAGCTCCTGCTGCTCGCCGCCGCCGTCGCCAGTTTTCCGATCTCGATCTCAGCCGCGACCGCCGCGAATGTTCCGCGCGAAGGCAACCCCGCGTTCTGGCTGCTCGGTCGCTTATCCTTAATCGTCGGCCTCCCCTTCTTCGCCGTCTCGACCCTCGGCCCGCTGCTCCAGAGTTGGTTCGGCGCGACGCGCCACAAGTCCGCGCGCGACCCTTACTTCCTCTACGCGGCGAGTAACGCCGGGAGCCTTGTCGCGCTCCTCAGTTACCCGCTGGTCATCGAGCCCGCGCTGACGCTGCGACGGCAGAGCCACGTCTGGTCACTCGCCTACGCCGCGCTCGCCCTGCTCGTCGCCGCCTGCGCCGCCTTGTTCTGGCGCGCGACTTCCCGACGGACGCGCGAGACGATTGATGACAAGGCGGCGAGTGAGACTGTGATTGATGAAGGTGCGGCGGGCGAGAATGTAACTGAAGAGTCGGAAACGTTGACGTGGCGGCGGCGCGGGCTCTGGGTCGCGCTCGCGTTCGTGCCGTCGAGCCTGATGCTCGGCGTGACGACTTACGTCTCGACCGACATCGCCTCGATCCCTTTGCTGTGGGTCGTCCCGCTCTCGCTCTACCTGCTGACACTCGTCATCGCCTTCGCGCGCCGGAGCCGACCGCGCCGACGACGCATTGAACTGATCCTGCCCGGCGTCGCGCTCGTCTTCCTGCTCGCTTACCTGTCGGGCGCGACGCAGCCCGTCTTCTTTCTCGTCGTGCTCCACCTCCTCTTCTTCTTCGTCGCCGCGCTGATGTGTCACGGGCGGCTCGCCGACGACCGCCCCGCCGCGTCGCGCCTCGCGGAGTTTTACCTGTGGCTGTCGGTCGGCGGCGCGCTCGGCGGACTCTTCAACGCCCTCATCGCGCCCGTCGTCTTCACGCGCGTCGTAGAGTACCCGCTCGCCGTCGTCGCCGCCTGCGCGCTCATCCCGCGCCGGACAAACGACGCGACGAACACTCCGCGCACGCACTGGCTCGACCTCGGTTACGCGGCGTCGCTCGGCGCGCTCACGATGGTTTTCGCCCTCGTCGCCTCGCGCGTCAACTGGGAGACGAATGAGCGTCTCGCTCTCGTCGTCGGCGTACCGCTCATCCTCGCCTACCAGTTGCGCCGCCGCCCCGTGCGCTTCGCGCTCGCGCTCGGCGCGATCATGATCGGCGGCGCGTTCTACCACTCGCTCGACACGCGCACGCTGCTCACCTCGCGCAACTTTTACGGCACGCTCAAAGTGACGCAGGACGCGGGCAGCGACCTCCACTGGCTCTACCACGGCACGACCATCCACGGTCGGCAGTCAACCACGCTCAGTAAACAGTGCGAGCCGCTCTCTTACTACCACCGCATGGGGCCGCTCGGCGCGGTCTTCGACGCTTATCGCGGGCGACCCGCGTCTCAGAACGTCGCCGTCGTCGGTCTCGGCGCGGGGACGACCGCGGCTTACGCGCGCGCGGGCGAACGCTGGACGTTCTACGACATCAATCCCACGGTCTTGCGCATCGCCGAGACGCCAGACTATTTCACTTATCTCTCTTACTGCGCGCACGATGTGCCCGTGACGGTCGTGCTCGGCGACGCGCGGCTGCGGCTCGCCGACGCGCCCGCGAACGGTTACGGTCTGATCGTCCTCGACGCCTTCAGCTCCGATGCGATTCCCGTC
>JBJMGS010000009.1:0-3381 GCA_045807785.1 Pyrinomonadaceae bacterium | reverse complement strand
GTCCGCATTCCGCAGCCTGCCCAACGTGGTGCGTGTCAAATCAGAGTCGGAAGTGGGCGTGGTGTCGGTACGCACGGAGTTCAGGTTCGGCACTGACTACTACCTCGCCCGGCAACTCTTGGCTGAAAGGCTTTCGACCGCCGCGCGCAACTTCCCGGCGGGCACAGAAGCCCCGGTGCTCTCTTCCGCCGCTTCGCGCCTCGGCGAGGTGATGCAGTTCTACGTCGCGGGGACTGAGGGCAAAGCCGATCCGAAGGAGTTGAAAGAGACGGCTGACTACCTGATCCGCTACAAGCTCCAGACCGTGCCCGGCATTATCCGCATCACCTCGCACGGCGGGGAGCGCCGCCAGTATGAAGTGGCACTCGCACCCGACAAGATGCGGAGCTACAACGTCTCGCTGAAAGAGGTGGTGGACGCGCTCAGCGAGTCCAACGAGAACTTCTCCGGCGGTTTTATCACCGGCACGGCCACCGAGATGGACGTGCGAGGGTTGGGGCGCATCAACTCGCTCGAAGACGTCGGCCGCGTCGTGGTCGCCGTCCGCCAGGGCGTGCCCGTTTTAGTGGGCGACATTGCGGAAGTGCGCGACGGCTCGATGGTACGGCGCGGCATTGCGCGCGTCAACGGTCAGGAAGCGGTGGTGATGACGGTCACCAAGCAGTTCGGTGCTGACACGCTCTCCATTGTCGGGCGCGCGCAGAAGGCGCTCACCGAACTCAAACCCTTCATGCCCGAAGGCGTGACGGCCGTCACCTTCTTCGATCAATCGGAACTCATCCACGTCGCAACCAAGACACTCAAAGAAGCCCTGCTGCTCGGCGGCGCGGCGGTAGTGCTCGTGATCTTCCTGTTCCTGGGCAACGTCCGCTCGACCCTCGTCGCCGCCGTTACCATCCCGGTCGCCGTCGTCATCAGCATAATTTTCTTACGGCTCGGCGGCGTGTCGCTCAACATCATGTCGCTCGGCGGGCTGGCGGTGGGCCTCGGCATCATGATTGACGCGGCGATTGTCGATACCGAAAACATCTTCCGCCACCTTAAAGAAAATCCGGCGGATGCGCTCGCGGCGACGCTGCGCGGCGCTAGTGAAGTGCGCAGGCCGGCGGCGTACTCGACGGCCATCATCATCGCGGTGTTCCTGCCGATCCTGTTCCTCTCAGGCTTGGAGGGAAAGATTCTCGCCCCGTTCGCCTATACGGTGGTGGTGCTCATGGCGGTGGGGCTTGCGCTCTCACTCACCCTGACGCCGGTGCTCTGTTACACGCTCCTGCGCAAAGTAGCGCCGCGCCTCAAAGAAGAGAGCTGGCTGGCGCGTCAGTGCGAGCGCATCTATGCGCCCGTCCTGCGGCGCTCGCTGCGGCGGCCACTTATCGCGGTGGCTTTCGCCGCAAGCATCTTCGTCGTGTCTCTCATCGCCCTGCCGTTCCTCGGCACGGAAC
Organism: Pyrinomonadaceae bacterium; assembly: GCA_045807785.1. GTDB lineage: Bacteria > Acidobacteriota > Blastocatellia > Pyrinomonadales > Pyrinomonadaceae > JAIVGV01. Next base: position 1,939 of record JBJMGS010000009.1, on the reverse strand, counting down.
TACTTCCGAGAATGGACGAGGGCGCACTGCTTTTGCAGATGAGCACGCCGTCGGGAACGAGCCTTGCGGAGACGGATCGTGTTGCGTCGCAGGTGACGCAGGTGCTGCACGGCGGTCCTGACATTGCCGCTGTCATCCAGCCGACCGGACGCGCGGAAGGCTCGGAAGACCCGATGCCGGTGTCGAGCGCGGAGCACGTCATCCAGCTTGTCCCGCGGGAGAGCCGTAAGCACACCATCCCGGAGATAGAGGCTTGGGTGCGCGAGCGTGTGAAGAAAGTTCCGGGCGTGTCCGTCTCCATCACTACGCCGCTCAACATGCGCATCGACGAATCAATCTCAGGCACGTCCGCAGCCCTGGCCGTAAAAATCTTCGGCAGCGACCTCGACACACTCGCCGCGAAAGGCGCGGACGTTCAAGCGGTCGTGGAAAAGATTCCGGGCGTGGTTGACGTGAAGCTCGAACAACTCGAAGGCGTGCCGCAGACAGTTATCGCCGTGGATCGTGACCGCGCCTCGCGCTTCGGCCTTAATCCCGGCGACATCGGGCATTCCGTCGAAGCCCTGCTCGGCGGCCACGAGGTCACCACCGTCATCAAGGAGCAGCTTAAAGAGTACCCGGTGGTGGTGCGGCTGCCGGAAGAGTACCGCGACGCTTCGGGGAAGATCGCGGGACTTCTGATCGATACTCCGACCAGCCAGAAAGTACCGCTCGGAGACATCGCAACTGTGCGCGTGCAGCGCGGGCCGGCGACGATTAAGCGGGAAGATCAGGTACGCCGCATTCAGTTGACGATGAACGTGCAGGGGCGTGATGTCGGCTCGGTGGTAAATGACATCGAGCACGGCATGGCTCGCATTCAATTGCCTCCGGGGTACTTCATCTCTTACGGCGGCGGCTACGAACGCCAGCAGGAGCTGTCGGGCCAGCTCGCGGGCATCTTCCTCGTTTCGGCGCTGCTCGTGTTCCTGCTTCTCTATCTTGCGTTCCGCTCCATCTGGCAGGCGCTGCTAGTCATTGCGACCATTCCGCTGGCGCTGGCGGGCGGCTTCATCGCGCTATGGGTGACGGGCACGACGCTCAACGTCTCGTCGCTCATCGGGCTTCTGGCCCACTTCGGCCTCTCGGTGCAAAAGGGGCTCATCCTCGTCGAATACGTCAACCAACTGCGCGGGGAAGGGCGCAGCCTGCGCGAAGCACTCTATATCGGCGCTCACACCCGTATGCGGCCGGTACTGATGACGGCTGCCTCGGCGGGTTTGGGTGTGCTCCCGATAGCAATCGGGTGGGGCGCTGGCGCTGAGCTCCAGCAGCCGATGGCGATTGCCCTGATCGGTGGACTAATCACCTCAACGATTTTGACGCTCGTCGCGCTACCCGCGCTTTACGAGATTAGTGAAGGGCTGCAAGAGAAGGGCAAGCACGCCTGGGTGCGGTGGCGTCATCAGAGTGCGGACGGCGAAGCAGCGGCCCGGCTCGCGGCGGGTGACTAATAACTTAAACCCGAAGACGTATTGCTATAATTGAGAAAAGGGGTTTCGATGAGTCAACAAGTAGTTCAACTCGGAAGCACTAACCGCCCCAAGTTAGTTCAGCGCGGCAAACGGCTCGAATACTTCACTATCGCCTACAACAGTCTCGAAGGCTTGATTGCGGTCGGCGCGGGAATCGTCGCCGGCAGCATTGCATTGGTGGGCTTCGGGTTCGATAGCTTCATCGAGGTCACGTCGGGCGCAGTGCTGCTCTGGCGCTTATGCGCCGACGTTGATGAATCGCGGCGTGAGCGCGTGGAAGCAATCAGCCTGCGTATCGTCGGCGTCTGCTTTTTGGCGTTGGCGGCCTATGTTAGCTACGACTCGATCAAATCGCTGGTGCGGAGGGAAGCACCATCGGAAAGCATACCTGGAATAATTCTGGCTGCCGGCTCTTTAATCGTGAT
>JBJMGS010000008.1:0-20475 GCA_045807785.1 Pyrinomonadaceae bacterium | reverse complement strand
TCTTGTAGCCGCAGCCCTCGACGGCGCACGCCTTCGTCGTGCCCTTCTTCGTCGTCTTCTCCAAGAGGAACGGCGCGTCGCACTGCGGGCACTTCTCCGCCACAGGCTTGTCCCAGTACACGGCGTCGCACTTCGGATACTCCGAGCAGCCGTAGAAGACTTTGCCGCGCTTCGACTTTTTGACGACGATCTCGCCGCGGCAACCGGGCTTCGGGCAGGCGATGCCCGTCGTCTCGCGCTTGACGTACTTGCAGGTCGGGTAGTTCCCGCACGCGACGAAGTCGCCGAAGCGTCCCTGCCGCCGCACGAGGTTCGTGCCGCAGTCCGGGCACTTCTCGTCGAGCGGCACGGGCGCCGCCGCGACCTGACCCGACTTGCTGATCTTGCGGATGTTGCGGCAGTCGGGGTAGCCCGTACATCCTAGGAACTGCCCGAAGCGACCGCGCTTCAAAGCCATTGGCTTGCCGCACAGCTCGCACTCTTCCGCCTGCTCGCTTTCAGCGCCGGTCGCGCCCGCGGCCGTCTTGCCGTCGCCATCCGTCCCGGCGGTCGCAGGCTTCGCGATCTCGCGCGTCGTGCGGCATTCGGGATAGTTCGAGCAGGCGAGGAACTGTCCGAAGCGACCGAACTTGATGACCATCTGCGCGCCGTCGTTTTCGCAAATCTCGTCGGTCGGGATCGCCTGCTGCTTCGCCGCGCGCATCGTCCGCTCGGCGTCCTTCAAGTCTTTGGCGAACTTGTCATAGAACTCTTTGAGCGCGTCAGTCCACTTCAACTTCCCTTCTTCGATCTCGTCGAGCGCGCCCTCCATCCGCGCCGTGTAGGTCGCGTTGAAGAGATCGTCGAACGAGGCGACGAGCAGGTCGTTGACGGTCGTGCCGAGCGCCGTCGGGTGGAAGCGTCCCTCGACGCGCTCGACGTACTCGCGATCCTGAATCGTCGTCATGATCGCCGCATACGTCGAAGGGCGTCCGATGCCCTTCTCTTCGAGCGCCTTGACGAGCGTCGCCTCGGTGTAGCGCGGCGGCGGCTCGGTGAAGTGCTGTTCGGGCGTGATCTTATTGAGCGTCAGATTCTCGCCGCGCTCGACCGGGGGCAGGCGGCGCGCGGCTTCGTCATCCTCGTCCGATTTCTCGTCGCGCCCCTCCTCGTAAACTTTGAGGAAGCCGTCGAACTTCAGCACCGACCCCGTGGCGCGGAAGGTGAAGCGACCCGCCGCGATGTCGATCGTCGTCTGGTCGAAGATGGCGGCCGTCATCTGCGACGCGACGAAGCGCTGCCAGATCAGGCGGTAGAGTTTCAGCTCGTCCTTGTTCAGGTAGTGCGCGACCGAGTCGGGCGAGCGCGCAACGTCGGTTGGGCGGATGGCCTCGTGCGCGTCCTGCGCGTCCTTCTTCGAGCGGTAGTGAACCGCCTTCTCGGGCAGATAATTTTGCCCGTACTGGCCGTTGATGAAGTCGCGCACTTCGGTCAGCGCGGCGTCGGAGACGCGCGTCGAGTCAGTTCTCATGTAGGTGATGAGGCCGACCGAGCCCTCGCCGCCGCCGATCTCGACGCCCTCGTAGAGCTTCTGCGCGAGCATCATCGTCTTCTTGACGGCGAAGCCCAGCTTGCGCGCAGCCTCCTGCTGCAACTTCGACGTGATGAACGGCGGCACGGGGTTGCGCCGGCGCTCCTTCGTCGTCACTTCCGAGACGACGAAGTTCTCCCGTGCGGCTTCCTCGACGATGCCCTTCGCCTGCTCCTCGTTGCCGATCAGAATCTCGTTCTTCTTCACGTCCTGATCGAAGCCGCCGGTCTTGACCGTCTGCTCGCCGACGCGGTAGAGGCGCGCGTCGAACGCAGGCGGCAACTTCGCCGCGAGGTTCGCCGTCACCGTCCAGTATTCCGTCTTGACGAAAGCCTCGATCTCGCGCTCGCGCTCGACGACCATCCGCAGCGCGACCGACTGCACGCGCCCCGCCGAGAGGCGACCGCCGACCGTGCGGCACAGAAGCGGCGAGACCTTGTAGCCGACGAGCCGGTCTAGCACGCGGCGCGCCTGCTGTGCGTCCACGAGATTGGCGTTGACCTGCTTCGGCTCGTTGAAAGCCTCCTTCACGGCGCGCTTCGTGATCTCGTTGAACATCACGCGGAAGGTCGGCTTCTTCGGTCGCTTCGGCACGATCTCTTCGGCGAGGTGCTGGCAGATGGCTTCGCCCTCGCGGTCGGGGTCAGCGGCCAGATAGATCGCGTCCGCCTCTTTCGCGGCGGCCTTCAGCGCGGCGACGATCTTCTTGTTATTGCGCTTCTTCGTGTCGGGGATGACCTCATAGGTCGGCTCGAAATTATTCTCGACATCGACGCCCAGTCCCTTCGACGGCAGGTCTTTGATGTGACCGATCGAGGCGAGCACGCGAAAGCCCGTCCCCAGATATTTCTCAATCGTCTTCGCCTTCGCCGGCGACTCGACTATGACTAAATTCTTCGTCATCAATTATTCCTTCAACAGCAAACGGGGTGTTCCTCAGAACACCCGCCAGAACTCTAAATTCCCCACCGGGACACCCGTTTAGATGCCGCGAAACTGCTTTCGGCTGGCTCGGGCTGTCAACTTCGTGCCCCGCCCGTCCAGCAACAAAGCCGCGCGCGCGTGCGCCTCGTTCAGGCTCCACCCGCCGCGAGGTGTGCGAATGAGTCCGCGATTTTGAGCCTGATGCGCAGTCCCGTCAAGTGGCGCGCTCCAACGCGCGCCGCCGCACGTCACTGAACGGCGCAGTTAAAAATAGTTCCACAGACCGCCGCGACGGTATTACAATCGCGCCTCCGTTTCAGTCTAAACCCTGCCGCCGGAGGAAGTGGAGGCTGCCCACCGTGACCGACGAAAGCCGCGCCGACTACGTGCCGGAGCCCATCGACACTTCGCGCGTCCGACTCAGCGACGATCTCCTGGGGCTCAGTCAACTCCTCGCCAAAAATACCCACGAGGTCTGGGCGCGCCAGCGACTCTCCGACGGCTGGCGCTACGGCCCCGCGCGCGACGACGTGCGCCGAGAGCACCCTTCGCTCGTCCCTTACGAGGAGCTGTCCGAGTCGGAAAAAGCTTACGATCTAAACACCGTGCTTGAGACGCTGAAGGCGACCGTCTCGCTCGGCTACCGGATCGAGCGGGCAGCGGGCGTGGCGCGCGCCGACGGGGGACGTGAAGGAGATGACTAAACGCGCGCGCCACAAACCCGCCCGCCCTACCTCGCCCCCTGAACACACGGCGGCGGTCAACGACATGCGCGACACGCCGGAGGAGCTGGCGGGTTATGCGCCGGCATTGCGCGCCGCGCTCTCGCGCTTCCAGGAGAAGTATGGCGCGCTCTTCGAGGAGAGCGATCGCGCCGCGCTCAGGCAGCAGCGCCGACACCGCCGGGTCGTCCACGTCTTCAGCATCGCCGGCACGCTCGCCATCGTCTTCTCGATCCTGCACCTGACGCGCCTGCTTCCGCTCGAAGCGCACGCGGAACTGAAGCGCTGGCTCGCGCTCGGGCTCTTCTTCGGCGAGGCCGCGGCGGTCGTCGTCGCCGTCGGCGCGGTGCTCGTGGGCGTCGCCCGCGCGGCGCAGGGCAACTGGCTCGAAGGGCGGCACAAGGCCGAGATGCTGCGGCTGCTCAAGTTCAAGTCGCTCTTCGATCCGTCGCTCATCGGCGGCGGCGCGGCGGGGCTCGCCGAGTGGGAGGCGAGGCTCGACGAACAGGTCGAGCGGATCACGCGCGTTGACGAGAGCGCGCTACACGAGTGGGTCGAGGAGACGCGGCTGCCGGATGCATCGCTCTGCCCGCCGTCGGGGCGCATCGACGCGGCGCTCATCCGCGACGTGCTCGACTACTACCGGCGCAAACGTTTGCAGCCGCAGGCCAGCTACTTCTACCGGCAGGCCGAGCGCAACCTGCGCTCCGACTGGCAGACGCGTCTCGCGCCGCCGCTCCTCTTCTTCGGCAGCGTCGTCTTCGCTCTCGTCCACCTCATCAGCGAGACGGTCGAGATCAGTCACATCGGGCTTGAGGAGTACGTGCGCGACTGGGGCGCGAACGTGACGCAGGTCTCGGTCGTGCTGACCATCCTCGCCGCCATCCTCCCGACCTTCGGCGCGGGCCTGCGCGCCTACCGCTCGGCGCACGAGTTTGGGCGCAACACCATGCGCTTCCGCGCCATCCACTTCGCGCTGGAGTTGCTGCGCGACCGCCTCGGCCACGGCGCGGAGCCGGAGGAAATCTGGCGCGATCTGTGGTGGAGCGAGTGGCTGCTCGAAGCTGAACACCGCGAGTGGCTGCGGCTGATGATCGAGGCGGAGTGGATCGGTTGAGTGTGCGTGCGCGTTCGTTTTGCGGATCGATCAGATTCAGGCAGCGCGGTAAAAGTTTCACGCGCGTGCGACTTCGCTGCGGAACTGACCGGAATCATCAGGGCGTAGGTGTCGGGCTGGGACGCGCCACCCAGTACCTGTCGGTGAGAACCTTCCAGCCGTCCTGCTCCTTCCTCACGAGCATGACCTCCTCCTGCTTCTCAAGCCAATGCTTCCCCAGCACGCCCTCGGTCTCAACCGTGTAGCTGGTCAGGAGCAGGGCGTTGTCGACGGAGTAGCGTACCACTATGCTATCGACGGTGTACTTGACCGGCTCCTCGTTGCCCGCCGCGCGCCGCTTTGCCTCTTCCAGCACGTCCGCTTTCGTCCGCTGCCGCTGAGTCCGACGGCACGACCGCCGACGCCGCCGACCCGCGACCGTCCGGGGCTCGCCGAAGCTAGTGCATTATTGCTCGCGGGTCGCGGTCGCTGGCGGCGTCGGCTTCTTCAGGTACTTGTCGTACCAGGCGACGTAGCGTTCGTAGCGGTCGCGTATGTAGCTCGGGCGCTGGATGCCGTGACTCTCGTTCGGGTAGATCACGAGTTGCGTGTCTAAGCCGAGGCTGCGCAGTGCCTGGTACATCTGCTGGCTGCCCTGCACGGGCACGTTGAAGTCGCGCTCGCCGCCCAGGAAGAGCGTCGGCGTCTTGATGCGGTCGGCGTGCAGGAACGGGTACGAGATTTTCTGGTAAGTCTCCCAGGCCTTCGGGTTCCACGGCGGCCCGATCTCGTAATCGTACTGGATGATGTACTGATCCGTGCCGTAGAAGGCGACGGTGAAGGCCGTGCCCGCGCCGCTCGTCGCGGCCTTGAAACGCGGGTCGGTGGCGATCATGTAGTCGGTCAGGATCGCGCCGTAGCTCCACCCGCCGACGCCTAAACGATCCGGATCGGCGACGCCCATCCGGATGACGTGATCGACGCCCGCCTCCAAATCTTCGACCTCGTAGTGCCCCCAGTCCGCGAAGATCGCGCGCGAGTAGTTCCGCCCGCGCCCGGCGCTGCCGCGGTAGTTCACCGCCAGCACGGCGTAGCCGTTCGCCGCGAACCACTGCCGCTCGACGCTGAACGAGTGCTGATCCTGCCCGTTCGGCCCGCCGTGAATGCGCAGCAGCAATGGGACTCTCGTGCCCGCCGTGTAGCCGACGGGCCTGGTTAAGAGCCCGTGAACCTCCGTGCCGTCCTTGCTCTTGAAAGAGACCTCCTCGGTCGGCGCGATCTCAAGCTCCGCCATCAGCGAGTCGTTCTGGTGCGTGAGCTGGCGCAGCTTGTCGCCGTCGAGCGCGCAAACTTCCGTCGGCTTCGTGTCGGTGCCCGAAAGCAGAGCCGTGTGTCCCTGCGCGCCCGCCCAACCGGAAACGACGACGGGCGACGGGAGGTCGTGCTCGACGCCGCCCCCCGACAGACTCGCGCGCGCGGGGTAGACCGAGCGGTCGTCGGCGACGAGAAAACTGATCGACTTCCCGTCCGCGCTGAAGCGCGGCGCGGAGACTCCGCGGTCGAGATCGTCCACGGCTTTGATCCGCGCGGACGGGCCGCCGCCGTCGGCCGAGACAAGCGCGAGGTGCTCCATGTTGTAAGCGCTGTACTGCCGCTCGTCGCCTTCGAGGAAGGCGATCCGCCTCCCGTCGGGGCTCCACTCGGGACGCGTCCGCCCGCCGCGGTCGGTCGCCTGCGTCAGCAGTTTCTCACTCGCGCCCGGTTTCGCCTCGGCGACGAAGAGCTGCGCCACGGGATCGCGGTCGGGATCGTCGGAGTGGTTGCTCAGAAAAGCGATGCGGCTGCCGTCGGGCGACCAGGAGGGCGAGGACTCGTCCCACGTCCCTCTGGTGAGGCGTTCGAGCTTCTGCGTCGCGATGTCGTAGAGGTAGATGAAAGTGTGGCGGCCGGAGAGCAGGTAGCCCTGCACGTCCTGCTTGTAGTGGTAGCGGTCGATCACGATCGGCTTCGGCGCCTTGGGGGCGGGCGTCGCGCCCGGCGCCGCCCCGCCCTGCGGGGACGCCGCCGGAGTCGGGTTGGTCGTCGGGTCATCCGGGTCCGGATCGCCGACGATGAGCGCGAGGCGCTTGGAATCCGGCGACCACTCGTAGCCCTGTAACCGGCCCTTCAACTCCGTGAGCTGCATCGCCTCGCCGCCCGCGCGGTCGAGCAGCCACACCTGGTTGCCCTTCGCCTTGCCGGGGCGGGGCGAAGTGAACGAGAGGTATTTCCCGTCGGGGCTGAAGCGGGGGCTAGCCTCGCTGTCCTGACTGAAAGTGATCTGCCGGTCGTTCTTCCCGTCGTAGCCGACCATCCAGACGTGCGTATTGGTCTTGTCCTCTTTCGTGTCGACGGTCGCGACGACGTAAGCCACCCATTGGCCGTCGGGCGAGACTTGCGGATCGCGCACTTCGCGCAGGCGCGCGAGGTCGTCGAGCTTCAGCCGGTGGCGCGCGGTCTGCGCCGGGAGCGCCGCCGTCAAAGTCAGTATCAGCGCAAGGGCGTGGGCTAGCCTCTGTGTGTGCATGGCGTGTGTAATCTTGGGACTGATCCTTCGGAGAGTTGGTATGAGTTTCGATCCTGCGAACGCGGGCAGAATTTATGTCCGTGACGAGCGAGTTGTCAAATCCGAGAATGCGCGGCGGTTCGCAACTTGTGCGCGGCAGACTTGCGCGCGCCGCGAAGCGGCGATAACCTGTGCGCGTTCGCCCGACAGAATCCTTTGCGCGTCTCCGGCCGGAGACTCCCGTTCCGAGAAAAATGATGAACAGAATGCCCGCCCTCAGCCGCACCGCCCTGTGCCTCTTCGCGCTCGCGCTCTGTGCGCCCGCGGCCCTCGCCCAGATCAAGCCGGGTCGCGATCCCAATCAGCCGGTCGACGAGGAGTACACGCGCAAGATTCGCGAGTACACGACCGAGCCCTTCTTCTCGTCGCCGCTCGTGGACTACCTGCCCGCCGCGGCGGGCGTGCCGACGCCGAAAGCCGTGCTCGGCGACGTGGCCGGCGCGCCCGGCAAGCTGCCTTACGCGGCGGACGTCTACCGCTACATGCGGATGCTCGAGAAGGCGAGCCCCCGCGTGAAAGTCTTCTCCATCGGCACGACGGAGGAGGGGCGCGAGATGATCGCCGTCGCGGTCGCGTCGGAGAAGCTCCTGGCGCAGCTCGCAGAGAACCGCGCGCGCCTGGCGAAGCTGGCCGACCCGCGCACGATCAACCTCGACGACTCGCAGGCGGACAGCATCGTCGCCCAGTCGACGCCTGTCTACTACATCACCGGCACGATCCACTCGCCGGAGACGGGCGCGCCGACCGCGCTGATGGAACTCGCCTACCGGCTCGCCGTCGACGAGAGCCCTTACGTCAGAAACATCCGCGAGAACCTCGTCACGCTGATCACGCCGGTCGTCGAGGTGGACGGGCGCGACCGGCAGGTGGACGTGTACAACTGGCACCTCGCGCACCCCGGCGAGAACTGGCCGCCGCTCGTCTACTGGGGCCACTACGTCGCGCACGACAACAACCGGGACGCGATGGGCCTGACGCTCAAGCTCACCCGGAACGTGCTGGACACCTACCTCGGCTGGCACGCGCAGGTGCTGCACGACCTGCACGAGTCGGTGCCCTACCTCTACGACAACACCATCGGCGATGGGCCCTACAACGCCTGGCTCGATCCGATCCTGACGGACGAGTGGCAGATGATCGGCTGGAACAACGTCTCGGAGATGACCAAGTTCGGGATGCCCGGCGTCTTCGCGCACGGCACGTTCGACACCTGGTCGCCCGGCTACCTGATGTTCATCGCCGCCACGCACAACGGCATCAGCCGGCTCTACGAGACCTTCGGCAACGGCGGGGCGGACACCGTCGAGCGCACGCTCTCGCCGTCCGAGTACTCGCGCACGTGGTACCGGCAGAACCCGCCGCTGCCGCGCGTCAAGTGGTCGCAGCGCAACAACAACAACTACGAAGAGACAGGGCTGCTCACCTCGCTCCAATACTTCGCCGCGAACGGCAAGCTCTTCCTCAAGAACTTTTACCTGAAGAGCAAGCGCTCGGTCGAGAAGCCGAAGAACGAGGGGCCCGCCGCATACGTCTTCCCGGCGGACGACCCGCGACCCGGCACGCAGGCGGAACTCCTGCGCGCGCTCCAGCTTCAGGGCGTCGAAATCTCCCGCGCCATCGCGCCCTTCACCGTCACGATCAAGTCTAAGAAGAAACCGAACGCGAGCGCGACGAACGCTAACGCGAACTCGCCGGGTCAGTCCGCTTCCAACGCGAACACACAAACACAACCCGCCGCCGGGACGAACGCGCAGGTGACGACGCAGGCGCTGCCGAACAACCAGCGGCGCGAGGCGGGCGAGCAAATGAACGCGAACCAAGCCCCGCCCGCGGGCCGCGCGGGTGAGGGTCGCGCGGCGACGGAGACGCGCACCTTCCCCGCGGGCAGCTACGTCGTCCGCATGGATCAGCCGCACAGCCGCATCGCCGACGCCCTGCTCGACTACCAGTACTGGAGCCCCAGCGATCCGCAGCAGCGACCCTACGACGACACCGCCTGGACGTTCGGCGAGTTGTACAACGTGCAGGTCGTGCGCGTGACGGACGCCGCGGCGCTCACCGCGCCGCTCGAGCGCGTGGGCGGCGCGGTGAGCGCGCCGGGGGGCGTGAGCGGCGCGGGCCCGGTCTTCGTCATCAACCACAACACCGACAACGCGCTCGTCACGCTGCGCTACCGCCTGCGCGGAGCGAACATCGAGGCGGCGGAAGAGCCCTTCTCGGCCACGGGCCAGAGCTTCAACCGCGGCTCCTTCATCGTCCGCGGCGTCTCGGTGGACGAGTTGAGCCGCGCGGCCGGCGATCTCGGCCTGCGCGCCTACGCGGTCGCCGCCGCGCCGGCGGTCAAGTCGCACCCGGTACGCGCCGCGCGCGTCGCGCTCATGCACACGTGGCTCTCCACGCAGAACGAGGGCTGGTGGCGCATCGCCTTCGACAAACTCGGCGTCCCCTACGACTACATCAGCACGCAGGACGCGGCCGCCGACGCGAACCTCAACGCGAAGTACGACGTGATCGTCTTCGCGCCCGTGGGGCGCGACCCGCAGTCGGTCGTCGCCGGAATGCCGATGTACGGCAACGCGATCCCCTGGAAGACGACGCCGCTCACGCCGAACCTCGGCAAGCTCGACGCGACCGACGACATGCGGCCCGGCCTCGGCCTCGCCGGCGTCAACAACCTGCGCGCCTTCACGCGCCGCGGCGGCCTCCTCATCACGGCGATGGACACGTCCGACCTCGCCGTCTCCTTCAACCTCACGCAGGGCGTCTCGCTCCAGCGCCCGCAGCGGTTGAAGCTGGTCGGCAGCGTCCTGCGCTCGAAGCTGGTCGATCAGACGAGCCCCATCGCTTACGGCTATAGCGATTCACTCGCGCTCTACGAGGACGACGGCTACATCTTCAACCTGAGCAACCTCGCGGGCGGCCGGGGCGGGCGCCGCCCTCAGACCAACGAGCGCGAGACCGGGCGCGGCGCGCCCGACGATCCGGACGTGGTGCAGGGCCGCCCGCCCGTCGAGGCCCCCGAGGAGCCGCGCGCCGAAGTCTGGCAGGCGCTCCCCGTCACCGACGAGCAGCGGCGCAACAACCCTTACGTCATCCCGCCGGCGGAGCGCCCGCGCGTCGTCTTGCGCTACGCCGACGCGCGCGATCTGTTCGTCTCGGGCCTGCTCGACAACGGCGGCGAGATCGCGCAGCACGCCGCCGTCATCGACGTGCCCGTCGAGCGCGGTCACGTCGTCCTCTTCTCCAACAACCCCGTCTGGCGCGGGGAGACGCAAGGCAGCTACTTCCTCGTCTTCAACGCCATCCTCAACTTCGACAACCTGAACGCCGGGCGCAAGCTCGACGAGAAGTAGCCCGTCGTTACATTCCCACTCGGCAACGGCGAAGGGGCGGACGTTAACTGTTAACGTCCGCCCTTCGCCGTTGCCTCTCTTACAAGGCGAGAACGATGCCCCTCACGAGTCTACGAGATGCGCCGGGTGGGGGGAGGCGGATCGCCTGGTGAATCGCCTAGCGCGTCAGTCGGTAGATCAGCAGCGCCGCACGCTTCGTCAGCATCGGCAGGCTTTCCAGATCAGTCCACTCGCCGGGCGCGTGTGCGCCCCCGCCCTTAGCGCCGATCCCATCCAGCCCCGGCAGCAGGTTCGAGACGAACGCGATGTCGCCCGCGCCGCGCTCGCCCGGATCGAGCGCCTCGACCTTGCCGAAGCCCAGGTACTGGCTGACCTGATCGAGCTGGCGGAGCAGCGCGTAGTTGCCCTCGCTCGGGGTCATCGCCGGCAGCCCGTCGCGGAAGGTGATCTTGGCCGAAGTGCCCGGCAGGCCGAGCGCAACCTGCGCTCCGACTGGCAGACGCGTCTCGCGCCGCCGCTCCTCTTCTTCGGCAGCGTCGTCTTCGCTCTCGTCCACCTCATCAGCGAGACGGTCGAGATCAGTCACATCGGGCTTGAGGAGTACGTCCGCGACTGGGGCGCGAACGTGACGCAGGTCTCGGTCGCGCTGACCATCCTCGCCGCCATCCTCCCGACCTTCGGCGCGGGCCTGCGCGCCTACCGCTCGGCGCACGAGTTTGGCCGCAACACCGTGCGCTTCCGCGCCATCCACTTCGCGCTGGAGTTGCTGCGCGACCGCCTCGGCCACGGCGCGGAGCCGGAGGAAATCTGGCGCGATCTGTGGTGGAGCGAGTGGCTGCTCGAAGCTGAACACCGCGAGTGGCTGCGGCTGATGATCGAGACGGAGTGGATCGGGTGAGGCGGCCACCGGACATTCTTTCCGTCCGAGGCCCCGGTTGCTATTGACTCGTCGTGTACCTGCTCAAGATGGCCTTCCAACCGTCCGACTGCTTCCTCATGAGCATGATTTCCTGCCGGTGCTCATCCTTCTGTGGCCCTTTCACCGTGTAGTCGGTCAGGATCATGGGGTCGCCCGTGCCGTTGTAGCGCACGATCATGCTGCTGACGGTGTAGTCGAACGGCGGCTCTGTGCCCGCCGCGCGCCGGTTCGCCTCGTCCAGAATTTGCGCCTTCGTCATTGACTGGCGGTCGGGCTGCACCTCCCTGAACTCGTCCGCCAGAAATAGATTGAGCACGCGCGCGTCGCCGCGGCTGCGCGCTATGAGCAGCGTCGTGCGCAGCGCGGAGAGCCGCGTCTTGTCCGCCTCGATCTCTTGCGGGCTCTCCGGCGTCGCCGTCAGGCTCGACGGTGCGCCCCGCGCGCTCTGCGGGACGGGTGCGTTCGTGACCGGCGCGTTGCCGTTCTTCGGCAGAGTTCTGTAAGCGACGTAGCCGACGAACGCGATGACGAGCACGCCGACGACGGCCAGCGCGCCGACGCCCCCCATGATGAACGGCATGAACCCGCGCTTGGCCCTCGGCCATGGCGCGGACTTCGGCGGCGGCAGCGGCTCGCGCGCGCCCCCCTTTGAAAGCAGCGCCTTGATCGAATCGGCGAGCCGCCCGATGTGATATTCGAGCGGCGGCGTGAGCGCGTCGAGCCAGTGCGTGGAGCTGATGAAGTATTCGAGCGACTTCGAGAGCTGCACATCCTCGACGCGGAAGGGGATGATGACGACGCCCTTGTTGACGGCGCGCTCCGCCTCGCGCTTGATCTGCTGGGAGGCGACGGCGTTGGCCGAGATGACGATGACCATCACGCGGCTCGCGCCGATGGCGTCAACTATCGCCTCGCCCCAGTCCGAGCCCGGCATGATGTCGCGCGGCGCGATCCAGCAGCGCACGCCCTCGGCTTCGAGCCGCGCGCAGACGGCGTCGGCGACCTGCTTGTCCTTCGTCGAATGGCTAATGAATACGTCGTGTGCCATAGCAGGTTGGATCAGAGTCTTCGGCTTGTCCCGATCTCACGGGAAGTGCCGGCCTCTTTAGACACCGGGGGACACTCGGGGAGAGGCGGGCGGCGAGGGCGTTTCAATCTAACAGCACGAACGAATTGAAGAAAGCCCGAACCTCCTGACTGTCGAGCTTTGCCTCGTCGGTGGTGACGTAGGTAAGGTTATAAGCCCGCCGCGGCTGAAGGATGCCCACCCAGCGGCAATAGAGCTTCGTCCCGGAGGCTTCGTCCGTGACCCAGAGGTCAACCGACATTGCCGGGCGTCCCTTTACGGTTAAGTTTTCCTGCCTCTCCGGCGTCCCCTTGGCTTCCTTCAACGCGCCGTCGCGCATCGCTTCCAACAACTCTTGCGCGGGGCGGCTCGCGGTGCTCTCCGACAGATCGTTATATCCGATGGCGATTGAGGAGCTTCCGCCGGGAAGCTCGGAGCGGAAGAGGTGCAATTCCGTCTTCCCGTCGGACAGGACTTCGGTACGCTCTGCGAAGGCGGGGAATCCCGGCGGGGGCGTCACGACGAACCGCCCGCCGAACGAGTTGAAAGGCTGCCCGGTCACGCCCAGCCGCGCGCCCAGCGGCGGAGTCGGGGTCGCCCCGAGCACGGCTCCGGCAGGTGTCTGCGGCGTGGGCGAAGGCGCTTCGCGCCGCCTGATCGCCTCAGCCATGATCCGTCCGGCTTCGTCCAGAGTTTGGTCGCCGGCTCGCAGAGTTTGATCGCCGGCTGGCGCGTTCCGCGCTCCCGCTTGACCCGACGCGCCGGCTCCACCGGCTCCGTGTGAATCTGAAGCCGCAGGTGGTTGGGGTTTGCCGCCGCACCCGGCGAGCGAGCACGAGAAGACAAGCCACAGAGCCAGCCCACGGGGGAGAGTCGAGAGCTTCATCACCTTCCTCCTGCCGTCAACCTTCGGGCGCGCGCCCGCTCATAACTTTCTGACGAAACACCTGCCCGGCAGTTGGCGCACCAGCTCGCGCATTTCGAGACCGAGCAGCGCGCTCGTCAAACTTGGCAGATTGAGCTTTGACGCTTCGGCGAGCGCGTCGATATGCGACGTCTCGTCCGTCTGGATGAGGCGCAAGACCGCGCGCTCGTCGTCCGTCAAATCAGCCGGCATCGCGGGCGCAGCCGACGCGCCATCTTTGCTGCCGCGCCGCTTCTTTGGCTCCGGCGGCAGGAGACGCGCGGCGATCTCCTGCGGCAGTTCCGCGACGATGTCCTGCCACTGCTGGACGAGCTTCGCGCCCGCGCCCTTGATCAGGTAGTTCGTCCCGAACGAGTTGCGCGAGGTGACGTTGCCGGGGACGGCGAAGACCTCGCGGTTCTGCTCCATCGCGAGCCGCGCCGTGATCAGGGAGCCGCTATTTTCTGCCGCCTCGACGAGCACCGTGCCGAGACTCAGACCGCTGATGATCCGGTTGCGGTACGGGAAGTTCTCCGGGATTGGCGGCGTCCCCAGCGGGAACTGCGAGACGAGCGCGCCGCCCCTCGATAAAATTTCGTCGGCGAGCTTTTCATGATCGCGCGGGTAAACTTCGTCAACGCCCGTCCCCAGCACGGCGACGGTGCGCCCGCCCGCTTCGAGCGCGCCGCGGTGCGCCGCCGCGTCGATCCCGCGCGCGAGTCCTGAGACGACGCAGACGCCGCGGCTCGCCAGATCGCGCGCGAGCATCGTCGCCACGTTCTGCCCGTAGGTCGAGCACCGCCGCGAACCGACGACGGCGACGCACGGCGCGTCAAAGCAGGCCGCCCAGTCGCCCCGCACGTAGAGCGTGATTGGCGGGTCGCTGATCTCGCGCAGGAGCTGCGGGTACGTGCCGTCATCGAGCACGAGCACGTCCGCGCCAAGTTCTCGGACGCGCTCAAGCTCTGCCTGCGCCGCCTCGTGTCGGTCGCGCAGGACGATGCTCTCGACCGCCTCAGGCTTCAGGCGCAGGCGTTCGAGTTCCGCGCGCAGGGCGGCATAGACGCCCTCCGCCGAGCCGAACCTTTCAAGGAGCCTCGCCGCCGCGCGCGGTCCCACGCCCGGCGTCATGTTCAAAGCGATCCAGTCTTTCATGTGAGGTAGCTGTTAGCTAATAGCTATTAGCTGTTAGCAAAACGAACCGGGTTGAGGTTGAGGTCGAAGCTGCCGCGAATGCTACACCTGTTTGGCTAAGAGCTAACAGCTAATAGCTAACAGCTTCTTGTGGCGGAGGCGTGTGGGAATCGAACCCACCCAAGCCCGCTCTCGCGGGCTCACAGACGGTTTTGAAGACCGCGCCGCTCACCAGAACGGGTGCGCCTCCACGTGTGCCAGTTCAAAGCAGCAAGACCCTAAGCGCGCGGCGGCTCGACTGTCAAGAGACAAGTTCCGCCGCGCCGGAAGTTTCGGCTCTGGAAGTTTCGACGATGCGCAGGAAGCCGTCCTGCACTAGACGCCGCGCCAAGCTGAGTTTGCCGCCGTCGCTCATCCCGCCGGGCAGATCGCGCACGCGAAAGGCGCGCGTTTGCGCGACGAAGCTGAGCGCCGGGCCGAAACTCTCCGGCATCCACAGCGTCGCCTGCGCCGAGAGCAGCCCCGCCATCCCGCCCTCGGCGACATAGCGACAGACGAGTCCTGGACGCTGTTCGAGCGACGTGTCCTCGTCGAGCGCTCGCGCCGCATCACCCATCAACGCGCCGTCGGTCGTCGCCTGCATGTTCCGCACGAAACTCGCCGCCACTTCGCCGAGCGCACCGTCGAAATCCGCGCCGTCGGCGAACGCGCGCAGGAGCGTCGCAAAATGTTCGCGTGCGTCGGCCTGCGCGCCGTCGGCGAGACGGACGGGCAGCGCCGTGCGGAAACGCTCGTCGCGGTGACCCGCGCGCGCGAGCGCGACCGAGAGCAGATCGAGCCACGTCAGGACGTGCAGGCCGATGGTGACGTGCAAAGAGGCCTCGCCCTGCGCGCCGGCCTCGTGGACGAACCCGCGCGGCATGTAGAGCAGGTCGCCCGCTTCGAGCGTGAAGTCGAGGCGCGGCTCGCCGCACTCGTCCACGCCGATGTCCGCGCGCCCTTTGCGCGGGCCGCCTCGCGCGTACTTGAGCAGCCCCGTGCGCTCCTCGAACGCAAGCGGCGGCACGTCCGCAAGCGGCAGCGAGACGACTGGGTCGAAGACGCGCCAGTGCTTGCGCCCCGCGAGTTGCAGGACGAGCACGTCGTGGTTGTCGTAGTGTCGCTCGGAGAAGTGGGCGCCAGCGGGCGAGCAGTAGAGGTTCGCGCGCACGGGCGCGCCGAACTCATGCTCAAGGCGGCGGCAGACATCGCTCAAAGGCTTCCAGTAGCGCTGCGCGCGGTTGACGCGCACGGTCGCCCCCTGACCATAAGCCTCATAGATTTGCGCGACCTGATCCGCCCCCTTGCCGCCGGCGGACTTCCCCGCGCCGAGCAGTTCGACGCCGGACTCTTGCGATTGGAAGGCGGCGGCGAGGACGAAGTCGAGGTCTGCCAAGCCGAGCAGACCGGCGTAGCGTCCCGGTTCGCGGCGCGCGACGACGAGTGGCGACTTCTCCCAGTAGCGCGCGAAGAACTCCGCCGCCGGGATGGGCGAGAGCAGCGCGGCGAGATCGGCAACGGAAGCGTCCATGCAAACTCCTCGACTCAAGCGACGGCATTATACATAAAGCACCGCGCACGTCGCCGCCTTCTCCGCCTTCATGCGCTTGACCCAGACCGGCGTGCCCGGTATCATCGTTTTTCGAACGAGCGTTCGAAAAGATAATTCGAGACTTTGCCGGGGCGCGGCTTGTCCGCGTGTCGGGTTTGATTACTGTCAGCGGGGTCGGTATTTGATGATCAATTTCGAGACGTCACCTGATCGGTACAAGCACTGGAAACTCACAATTGACGGCCGCGTCGCCACGCTCTCGATGGACGTGCAGGAAGACGCGACGTTAGCCGAGGGCTACAAGCTCAAGCTCAACTCTTACGACCTCGGCGTGGACATCGAACTCGCCGACGCCGTGCAGCGCCTGCGCTTCGAGCACCCGGAGGTGCGCGTCGTCGTCGTCAAAAGTTTGAAGCCCCGCATCTTCTGCGCGGGCGCGAACATCTACATGCTCGGCACGTCCTCGCACGCCTTCAAGGTCAACTTCTGCAAGTTCACGAACGAGACGCGCTGCGCCATCGAGGACGCGTCGCACAATTCGGGTCAGCGCTACGTCGCGGCTTTGAACGGCACGGCGTCGGGCGGCGGGTATGAACTCGCCATCGCGTGCGACGAGATTTATCTCGTGGACGACGGCAACTCCGCCGTCTCTCTGCCGGAAGTCCCTCTGCTCGGCGTGCTGCCCGGCACGGGCGGCCTGACGCGCCTCGTGGATAAACGAAAAGTTCGACGTGACCGCGCCGACGTCTTCTCCACGCTCGCCGAAGGTTTGAAGACGAAGCGCGCGACCGAATGGGGGCTCATCGACGGCGGCTTCCCGACGAGCAAGTTCGACGAGTCGGTCGCCGCGCGCGTCAGCGAGATCGTAGAGGGCGACGGCGCCAAGCAGGTCGCGCGCGGCATCAAGCTCAACCCGCTCGAAGTCGAGGCTACGGACGCGGGGCGCGAGTACAAATACGTTAGCCTGAAGCTGCACCGCGAGAAACGCTACGCGGATTTGACCGTGCGCGCGCCCGAAAAAGATTTGCCGACGTCAGTGGAAGAGATCGAACGACTCGGCGATCAGTTCTGGGCGCTCAGGGCTTACCGCGAGCTCGACGACGCGCTCTTGCACCTGAGAGTCAACAACCTTGAGATCGGTCTCGTCTGCCTGCGCACAGCGGGCGACATCGACGCCGTGCTCGACGTTGATAAAACTCTCGTCGCCAACCGCGAACACTGGCTCGTGCGCGAGATCATCCTTTACATGGCGCGCGTGCTGCGTCGGCTCGATCTCACCGCCAAGAGCTTCTTCGCGCTCGTCGAGCCGGGCAGTTGCTTCGCCGGGAATCTGCTCGAACTCGCGCTCTCCGCCGACCGCACCTATATGCTCAACTCGCCGGACGCGACGGTCGAGTTGGCGACGAGCGAGCTGAACGCGGGTGCGCTGCCGATGTCGAACGGTCTGACGCGCCTGCAATCGCGCTTCCTCGCCACACCCGAAAAGGCCGAAGAGGTGCTCGCACACGTCGATCGCTTCAAGACGGATGAAGCGGAGCAAGCGGGTCTCGTCACCTTCGCGCCCGACGATCTCGACTACGAGGACGAGCTGCGCGTCGCCATTGAGGAGCGCACGTCGCTCTCGCCTGACGCGCTGACGGGGATGGAAGCGTCACTTCGCTTCGCCGGGCCTGAGACGATGGACACGAAAATCTACGGTCGCCTGACCGCCTGGCAGAACTGGATTTTCCAGCGCCCCAACGCCGTCGGGCCGCACGGCGCGCTGACCAACTACGGCAAGCCGACGCAAGCCGAGTTCGATTACAAGAGAACGTAAAAGACGTAAATTGTGAATCGTCAATCGTGAATAGTCCAAATCTGATTTCTTCGATTCACGATTGACGATTCACAATTTACGAAGTGAGGCAATCATGAGCATGAACCTGAACGAGCGCATCCCGAACAACGTGGGACTGTCGGAAGACAAGCGGCTGCAACGCGCGCTGGAGCAGTGGCTGCCGAACTATCTGGACTGGTGGCGCGAG
Source organism: Pyrinomonadaceae bacterium (assembly GCA_045807785.1). Classification (GTDB taxonomy): domain Bacteria; phylum Acidobacteriota; class Blastocatellia; order Pyrinomonadales; family Pyrinomonadaceae; genus JAIVGV01. Next base: position 2,567 of record JBJMGS010000008.1, on the reverse strand, counting down.
ATGGGGCCGGACGGCTTTCAGGAGAAGGACGTTTACCTGCGCACCGCGATCAGCGTCGAGTCGGACGGCTGGGCGAACTTCGACTACGTGAAGATGCCCGACTACCGCTGGGGCATCTTTTTGAAGCCCGCCGCGCCGGGCGCGAAGGTCAACTTCGGCGACAACATCGGACAGCCCGCCTATCAGGAAGTGCCCGGCGAGTTTCGCAACAGCTTACGCCGCATCATCGTCACGCAGGGCGACACGGAGCCAGCGTCGGTCGAGCAGCAGCGCGAGTTGGGTAAGACCTGCCCGTCGCTCTACGATCTGAGAAATCTTTTTCAGGTCAACGTCGAAGAGGGACGCCACCTGTGGGCGATGGTCTATCTGCTGCACAAACACTTCGGGCGCGGCGGGCGCGACGAGGCAGAGGCGCTGTTGGAACGTCGCTCTGGTAATCCCGACAAGCCGCGCATCCTCGAAGCCTTCAACCAGCCCTGCGACGACTGGCTCAACTTCTACTGCTTCACGATGTTCACAGACCGCGATGGCAAGTATCAGCTCGCCGCGCTCGCCGAGTCGGGGTTTGAACCGCTCGCGCGCACCTGTCAATTCATGCTGACGGAGGAGGCGCACCACCTCTTCGTCGGCGAGACGGGGGTGGGGCGCATCGTCAAGCGCACGGCTGAATTGATGAAGGCGCGCGAGGACGGCGACGTCAGGAAACTCGGCGGCATCCCGCTCGACATCCTGCAACGCTACATCAACTTCTGGTTCAGCTACTCGCTCGATCTCTTCGGCGGCGAGATCAGCTCGAACTCCGCAGACTTCTTCGCGGCTGGCCTCAAAGGACGTTACAAGGAGGCCGACCAGTACGACGAGCACGTCATCCGCGACGACGTGTTCCGCCTCGCGGTCGTCGAAGATGGCCGACTCGCGGAGCGCGAGGTGCCTTTGCGCAACGCCCTGAACGAAGTCCTGCGCGGCGAGTACGTCAAAGACTGTCAGCGTGCCATGACGCGCTGGAACAAGTACCTCGCCGACGGGGGAGTGGACGAAAGATTGTATCTGCCTTCGACGCGCTTCCACCGACATGTCGGCGAGTTCGCGGGGCACACGTTCGACGCGCAGGGCAACATGATCTCGGCGGAAGAGTTCGAGCAACGCCGCGACGAGTGGCTGCCGACCGTCGAGGATCGCGAGTACGTCCGCAGCCTCATGCACCCTGTCACCGAGCCCGGCAAGATCGCCAACTGGATCGCGCCGCCCCAGCAAGGCATCAAGGGTCTGCCGTTCGAGTTCGAGTACGTCCGGTTGTAACAATCTCTGATGAGCACTCAGCGGGACGAGATACTTAACCAACTGAGAAGCCAGGGCTGGGAAGCGGCCAATCTGGAAAACCACGCGCTTGACTGGTGGTCGGACGAAATCTGGCGGCTTGAGTCGGTCAGGTCGCCAGTGGGGAGACAGGCTTACCTCACCTTCCTAGTCGATCCGCAAATCAACCCCGCCGGACGGAAAAAATACGAAGGGGTTTGGGCTGTGGGCGTGACTCCGGTAAAACCGCTCAGTCGTGTGGAAGCGGAGTCAAAGTTCGTCCTGAGCTTGGGTAGCGGGTGGAAAGACGAACTGCCCAAACTTCTAGACTATCTGTCAGCGATGCGCGCGCGTTGATTTGGTGCCTCAATAATGTCTGTCGAAGCTACAGAAGATTTTTCGCGCTATGATCAGAAGCTGGAGTTTATCCTCCGCACGAGCGCGCGCGTCTTCGCCGAGAAGGGCTTTCACTCGACCTCGATGCGCGACATCGCGCGCGAAACTAAAGTCAGCCTCGCCGGACTTTATTACTACTGCAAGTCGAAGGACGAGCTTCTCTTCCTCATCCAAGACAACTGTTTCGGTCACGTCCTCGAACGGCTCGAAGCGCGCCTGAAAGAGACGAGCGATCCGGTCGAGCGCTTCCGCGTCGTCGTCGAGAACCACCTCTCGTTCTTCGCGGCGAACATGGCGGAGATGAAGGTGCTCTCGCACGAGGCGGAGTCGCTCGCGGGCGAGTTGTACGAGAAAGTTTCGGGCAAGAAGCGGCAGTACACGCGCACGGTGCGCCGCATCCTCGCGGAAGTTCATCAGCAGCGCGGCGGCGAGCAGAAGAAGATCGATCTGACGGTTGCGACCTACGCGCTTTTCGGCATGATGAACTGGATTTACAACTGGTACGACCCGAAGGGTAAGCTCTCCGTCTCAGACCTCGTCGAGACCTTCGCGCGACTCTTCCTCTCCGGGATGCTGCCCGGCGCGAGCGACGGCGCGCTCTCGCGCCTCCACGAGACACACGGCGGCGAACGCCTCAGTGTCTGGCGCGCGGTCGAGTTGCAACCTTCGCTCCGCCAGAAATAGAAACGCTTCCCGCCCGCCCGGCGTCTATAGCTGCCGGAGGTTCATGATGAAAAAGTTTTCCCTCGCCATCCTCTGCCTAGTCGCATCCACCTCGACCGCTGCGGCGTGGCAGTCCGCTTCAACTAACGTCACGCAAGAGAGCACGCCCGAGATTCGACAAAAGACTTTCGAGAAGGTCTGGACGATCACGC
>JBJMGS010000007.1:0-8925 GCA_045807785.1 Pyrinomonadaceae bacterium | reverse complement strand
GCGACTCGATGATCGACGAGCACATCTGCGACGGCGACATCGCGCTCATCGAGAACCGTGTTGAGGCGCGCGACGGCGAGATCGTCGTCGCCCTCATCGAGGGGCAGCGTGCCACCTTGAAGCGGCTCTACCGCTTCGGTCGCGAGGTCGAACTCCGCCCCGCCAACTCGCAGTTGGAGCCGATCCGTCTGTCCGCGCAGCAGGTGCAGGTGCAGGGCATCTTCCGCGGACTGCTGCGCCCGGCGGCGTAACAGAGAGACGGACAATTTAGAATGCGAAGGGCGTTAGTCTTCACGGACTGACGCCCTTCGAGTTTTTCGCGTCCCGCGACCGGGCGGGCGTCACGATTTGTCCGGTTGAAGATTGAGCCACAAATAAAATTGCCGTATAACTGTGAGCCAGCTATACGGCAAAAAAGAAGCCACCTTGGAGACTCGAACTCCAGACCTGTCGATTACGAATCGACTGCTCTACCAACTGAGCTAAGGTGGCTTGCGCTGTAGGCGCGAGGAAGAGAATAAGGAGGCGGCGCGGGCTCTGTCAAGCGTGCCGCAGGTGCGAGTCTGAGGGAGGAAAAGTAGCGATGGCGAAAGACGCTTGGAAGAACCAGCCGAACTACAAGATCGGTGGTGGGACGCTCAACGAATACGAGTTCAACCAACAGCACGGGACGCTCACAGAGCAGGAGCATGCGCATTTGCCGGGTCAGCCGCAGGGGCCGACGGGCGATGAAACGGACGCGGTAGCAGGCAACACGGACACTCCGACCGAGAGCCCCGAAGCGCGGCGCATACGTCTCTTGATGGAAGAGGTGCACGAGAAGGTGGCGCGTCGCGGCGGCGGCCAAAAAGCGTCGGGCACGAAGAAACAGGGCGGCGCGAAGAAGGCAGGCGCGGCGAAGAAGTCCGCGAAAAAGTCTGCCGCGAAGAGCGCGAAGAAATCCAACGCCGCTGGCGCGAAGAAGTCTGGCGCGAAAGCGGGCAAGGGCGCGGCGAAGAAATCGGCGGGTGCGAAGAAGTCTGGCGCCAAGAAAAGCGGCGGCGTGGGGAAGCGCAGCGCGGCGAAGGGAGCTGGCTCACGCACCTCCGCTAAGGCGGGCGCGAAGAAGTCTGCGAAGAAATCTGCCAGGAAGTCCGCGAAGAAATCCGTGGGCGCGAAGGGCGCAGCGAAGCGCGGCGGGCGCGGGCGCTAAGTGATGCGCGGCGGCGATGGTAGTGACGTTGAGCAAAACGAGGAGGGCTAAAGTCGGATGAACGATGGTCAGATGGGCGCGGACGATGCTGCGCGCGGCGCGGACGCGGCAGAGCTTGAGGCTGAGCAGGAGTCTGCCGAGGCGATGGACGCAGAGACCGAGCACGGCGACGTGGCGGAGCCGCCCGGCGCGGAGCGCACGACCGAGGGACAACCTTCCTGAAGGCGGCGCGCGACAAAAACGAAAACTCTCAAGGGGCGACTGGCGTAACAACTCCGGTCGCCCTTCGCGTCGTCGGACAACGGCTCGCCGTTCATCACACATCTCTAACTTCAGACCTCGCGCCGACGCAGAGCATCACACGGTTCCTTATGCACAACCACATCAGCCTGCACCCTCTCGACGCCACGCCGCTCGCGCCGTCTGACGCGCAGCTCTTTAACGCGTCGCGTCGCCCGTTCGTCTCCCACTTCATGAGCACGACGCTTCTCACGCTCGTTCTGTTGATCGCATTCGTCTCGTCAGCGCCTGCGCAGTCAGGGGCGAAGGCGGGTGCGGCGAAGCTGCCCGCGCCGGACAAGATCGTGGGCGACTACTTGAAGGCGCTCGGCGGGAAGAAGCGCGTGCAGACGATCAGGGACGCGACCTACGAGTGGGATGTCGAGGGCGAGGAGCAGGCGAGCGCGCGCACGCTCGTCAAAGTTCCCGCGTCGTCGCGCGCCGATGTCGTCCGCGCTTCCGGCGAGACGGACGTTGCGGCGAACGCGCGCACCGCTTGGGCGCGCGACCCAGACGGCGTCCTGCGCACGCTGACGGACGCCCAGGCCCACGCCGCGCGCCTGCGCGCCGCGCTCGACGCGTCGCGCCTCGCTGATTACAAGAAGCAGGACGTGCTGGCGCGCACCGCTGCGACCGAGCCGTTGCCGACCGAACAGGCTTATGTCGTCGAGTTCTCGCGGCGCAACGGCGCGCGCCTGCGCTACTACTTCGGCACGGCGTCGAAACTGCTGCTGCAAATCTATGACGAGGCGCAAGGAGTGACGGCGCGCTTCGCCGATTACCGCGCGGCGTCGAACGGTCTCGCCGAGCCGCACCGCGTCGAGATCGAGACGAAGAATGGTTCGCGCGTCGTGCTCGCGCTGCGCGAGGCGCGCTACAACACTGGGCTCGGCGACAACTTGTTTGAGCCGCCGAGCGACGCGGCGCTGAACGTCGTCGAGCTGCTGCGCGAGGTCGGGCGCAACCAAAAGGAAGACGACGAGCGCGTCAGCCAGTACACCTACACGCGCACCGAGCGGCAGCGCGAGATCACGGACAAGGGCGAGGTGAAGAAGGAGAAGGTCTCGGTTTACGAAATCTATCCGGTGGCGGGCGCCGGCGAGGTCGAGAAATTGATCAGCGAAGACGGCGTGCCGCTCACGCCGGAGCGCGCGGCGAAGGAAGAGAAGCGCGTCGCCGAAGAGATCGAGAAGCTAGAGCGCGACAAAGACAAGACCAAACAGCGGCGCGAGCGCGAGCGCACCGAAGCCGCGCGTAAGGGGAAGACCGAGAGCACCGACGACGATCCGGGGCTCGCCACTTTTTTGCGCGTCTGCGAATTCGTCTCGCCCCGGCGCGAGCGCTTCCGCGAACGCGACACGGTCGTCTTCGACTTCCGCCCGCGCCCCGGCTACAAGCCGAAGAGCCGCGAGGAGTCTATCGTCAGCAAACTCGCCGGGGTCGTCTGGATCGATCCCTCGGACAAGCAGATCATGCGCCTCGAAGCGCGCCTCATCGAAGGCTACAAGGTGGCGGGCGGGCTGGTCGCCTCGCTGCGGTCGGGTTCGGCGATGATGTTCGAGCAGACGCGGCTCGCGGACGGCGTGTGGCTCCCGAAGTCCCAGCAGATCAACGCCTCGGCCAAGCTCTTCCTCTTCGCCGGCTTCCGTCTCGACGCCACGCGCGAGTACAGCAACTACAAACGCTTCTCGACCAAGTCGGGCGACGAAAAGATCGACGCGCCCAAGACGGCACCGCCGCCCACACCGACGCCGACACCCCGATGAAAGGATCGACAACTCGACATGAAACCTCCTCTCACGCAACGGCGACAATCTCACGCGCGCGCCTCAGGTTTGAAATCCACCAGTGCCACGCTGCTCGCGCTCGTCCTCTCGATGCAGATCATCGCGACTCTCATCGTCGCTCACGCGCGCGCCGTTCAATCTGACCCGCGCGCGCAAGTCGCGGCTGCACAAACGCCAGCCAATATCGAATCGCTCGACACGCCAGCGCTCATCCGCGAGGTGGCGGCGAGCGAGCGCATCAACAGCAAAGATTACGTGGACTACACCTACACCGCGGAGACGAGTGAGTACGAGATGAAGGGCGGCAAGCTCGTCCGTGAGCGCATCACGGTGGCGGAAATCTATCCACAGTACGGCGAATCGGTGCGCAAGATCATTAGCCGCGACGGCGTGACGCTCTCGCCCGAAGACTCTGAGAAAGAGTTTAAGCGCGCGGTCGAAGTCTTTAAGAAGAACGAACAGGAGATGGCGAAGCGGCGTGCGGAGATGGCGAAACAGTCAACCGCGCCGCCGCCCGCGCCCTACCCGAAGACGATCCCCACGTTCGGTCCCGTGTGGGTCTTCAGGCCCCGCAGCGGTCTCGGTTCCGGCTTGTTCATGCTCTCGCTCTCGAACTTCCTCCACGCGGGCGAGTTCTCCAACCCGCGCCGCGAACAGTTCCACGACCGCGCCGCCATCGTCCTGGACTTCCGACCGCGCGCAGACTTCAAGCCCGCGTTCGTCACGCAGAAGCCTTACACCAAACTCGCGGGTCGCATCTGGATCGACGCGGCGGACAAACAGATCATGCGCGTTGAAGCGCGACCCATTCCAGAAGCGTTGAAGAAGAAGGGCGACGCAGCGTCGTTGGCTCCTGAGCCGTGGGTCGTCATCGAGCAGATGCGCCTGCCCGGCGGTGGTTGGAAGGTGTGTCTGATCTACTTAAACACCCTCGCGGACAAAGATGTCTTCAACGGTATCTGGTGCGACATAACCGAGACGATGACCGACTTCCGCCGCTTCAACGTCAAGACGGACGACGCGACGGTTGACGCCACGAAGCCCCCGCCGGAAGAGCCATGAATCGTGAATCGTGAATCGTCAATCGCGAACTGCAAGTCGAGCGGCGGTGATTCGTGAGTCGCGAAAATCGGCTCATGGTCTTAGACAATTTAAGATTGACGATTTACGATTCACGCGTGTCTATTCACATGATGGAAGAGATTACGATCATTGGCGGGGGCTTCGCGGGCGTCGAGGCGGCGTGGCAAGCGGCTGAAGGCGGCGCGCGGGTCGCGCTCTACGAGATGCGCCCTGTCAGGGAGACGCCCGCGCACCGCACGGACAAGCTGGCGGAGATCGTCTGCTCGAACTCTCTGAAGTCGGACGAGCCGGGCACGGCTCCGTACCTGCTGAAAGAGGAGCTGCGGCGCGGGAGCTCGCTCGTCATGGAAGTCGCCGCCGCGACGCGCGTCCCGGCGGGCGCGGCGCTCGCGGTTGATCGACATCGCTTCGCCGCGCTCATCACGGAGCGGATCGAAGCGCACCCGCGCATCCGCGTCGTGCGCGAAGAGATGACGAGCGTCAGCGAAGACGCGATCACCGTCATCGCCGCAGGACCCTTGTGCTCCGACGCGCTCGCCGCCGAGATCGCGCGCCTCACCGGCGACGATCAACTCTACTTCTACGACGCCATCGCGCCTATCGTTGCGGCAGACTCGGTCGATCAGTCCATCGCCTTCCGCGCCGCGCGCTACGGCAAGGGCGGCGACGATTACCTGAACTGTCCGATGAACGAGGAGGAGTACCGACGCTTCTACGAGGCTCTGACGACGGCGCAGGCGGTGCCCTTACAGCGGTTCGAGGAGACGCGCTGGTTCGAGTCGTGCCTGCCGATTGAGGAGATGGCGCGGCGCGGTTACGACACGCTGCGGTACGGCCCGATGAAGCCGGTCGGCTTGCCCGATCCGCGCACGGGCAGAGAGCCCTTCGCCGCCGTGCAGTTGCGCCAGGAGAACCTGTTGGCGGACGCCTATAACCTCGTCGGCTTCCAGAACCATCTACGTTACGGCGAACAGGCGAAGGTGCTCCGGCTGATTCCCGGACTCGAACGCGCGGAATTCTTGCAGTACGGGCAGATTCATCGTAATACTTATATCAGCGCGCCGCGCGTGCTCGCCCCGACCCTGCAAATGCGCGCGCGACCTCAGGTCTTTTTCGCCGGGCAGATCAGCGGCGTCGAAGGTTACGTCGAGTCGGTCGCGACCGGCTGGCTCGCCGGGGTCAACGCGGCGCGCCTCGCCGCGGGGCGCGGACTCGTCACGGCGCCGTCGAAGACCGCGACGGGCGCGCTCGCGCGCTACGTCTCGCAGGCAGAGACCGACAACTATCAACCCGTTAACATCACCTTCGCGCTGTTAGAACCGCTCACGGAAGAGGAGCGCAAGCGTGTGCGCCGCAAGCGCGACCGACACGAGCTACAGGTCGGGCGCGCGCTCAAGGAGTGGGACGAGTGGCTACGCGAGATATGCACGAACGAGACGCACGCGACGAGCGACACGGCAGACGCGGCGGAAGATGCGCCGGCGCGCACGGTCAATCTTTGAAACAAGGAAGCGCGCGCCGCGTCGTCCGGCACGCGTCATTCGCACGCACGCGCCCGTCGCCCGCTCTCGTCCTTCTCTCCGCCCTGCTTTTCGCGTCGCTCGTCGCGCCCGCCGCGCTCCGCGCGCAGTCGGGTCGCCAGCGCCCCGCGCCGTCTGCCTCGCCCACGCCCGCCCAGCGTCCGCGCCGCGCCGAACCCGTCCGCGACACCGTCGATGCGCCCGGTCAGCCGTCTTCAACTAACGCGCAGACGCAGCAGAGCACACCAGCGCCTGCCGCCGCCGCCAAGCCTTCGCCGGGCGCGACGCCCGACCCCGACGACGACGAGGTTTACAAAGTTAACTCGAACCTCGTACCGGTCTCGGCGAACGTGACGGACGCGTCAGGGCACGCCATCGCCGATCTCAAGCTCGAAGACTTCGAGCTGCGCGTGGACGGTCAGCCGCAGACGATCAGTGACATCTCGCACGCCGAGACTCCCGTGCGGCTCGCCCTGCTCTTCGATAACAGTTCCAGCATTCGCCCGACGCGCGAGCTGGAGAAGAAGGCGGCGATCAACTTCTTCCGCACCGTCATCCGCCCCGTCGATCAAGCCGCCATCTTCTCCATCTCGACCATCCCGACGCTCGATCAGCCGCTGACGAACGAAGTGCCGCGTCTCGTCCGCACCATCGAGAACTACGGCGAGGTCGAAGGCTCGACGGCGCTCTTTGACACCATCGCGATGGCGGCGGACTACCTGCGCCCGCAGTCCGGGCGCAAGGTGATGATCGTCGTCTCGGACGGCGTGGAGACGACGAGCAACCTGCAGGACTTCGGCGAGATGGTGCGGCGCGTGCTGGCGAGCGACTGTCAGGTCTTCGTCATCCAGACGGGCCTGAGCGACAACGCGAACCTGCGCGATCTCGTCGCCGAGCGGAGGATGCAGGACTTGACCTCTTACACAGGCGGATTCGTCAACGTCCCGAAGCTGCCGTCCGATCTGGAAGTCGCCTTCACGCAGATCGCCGCAGACCTCGCGCAGCAGTACGTCCTCAGCTACTACCCGAACGACGACGGACGCGACGGACGCTTCCGCGTCATCACGCTGCGCGTCAAGTCGCGCCCGAACGTGCGCGTGCGCGCGCGCCGCGGCTACTACCCGCGCCGCCGCGAGAACCTCTCGACGCTCTCGCCCGGCGACACGAACGCCGCCGCGCCCTACCCGATCAGCGATCCGGTCGTGATGATGCCGTCCGCCGCTTCGTCGCCGCGCGAAGTGGCACAGGGCGGGGCGGGAGCCGTCGCGCCGAACGCGCGCGCGCCCGTCAACCTGAACGTGCCGACGCACGGCAGCAAGAACCTCGACCCAGACGCCGACGCGTCGCCGCCCGCCGACGCCGCGCCCGCGCGGCCCGTCGTCAGGCTCGGCACGTTCAAGCCGGAGCAGAGTCCGCCTACGGCAGCATCCGCGACGACGCTCACGACCCGAAAGCCTCAGACCGACAACAGCCAGCCGAACCCAATTCAAAACTTATCTTCGACCGCGACCGACGGCGCAGCGCCGCCCGTTGAAACGTCGCAGCCGGCGACTCCTAGCGAGACGACTTCGGGCAGTGCGGCTCCGAGCGAGACGAGGCCGCGCTCCGTCGGCGATGGCGCGCGGGAAACAAAGTCTGCGTCGCCGAGCGCGGGCACGCAAAATTCATCAACGCAAAACTCGTCACAGCAAAACTCTTCGGCGTCGAACAGTCCCGCGTCGCCTGCGCCGTCTGTGTCGTCTCCAAAGTCCGACGAGCCGCCGCGGAAGGCGAACGAGGTCGTGCAGGGCGGCGTGCTCAACAGCCGCGCCAGGTTTCTGCCCGTGCCTTCCTACCCGGAGATAGCGAAGCGTATGCGCGCGTCTGGGATGGTCGTGGTCGAGGTGACGATTGACGAGAGTGGTAAAGTGATCGAGGCGCGCGCGGCGAGCGGTCCAGTGCCTCTGCGCGAAGCGGCGGTTAGCGCCGCGCGTCAGGCGCGCTTTCCGCCGACGCTCGTCTCGGGGCAGCCCGTCCGGGTCTCGGGCGTCATCAACTACACGTTCACGCTCTGAAGTTGTGGCGGCGCGAGCAGCGCGCCGGGCGCGATGATGGAACAACTACTCGAACAGTTCTTCGAGCACCTGCGCTACGAGCGCAACGCGAGCGAGCACACGCTGCGCAATTACCGGATTGACCTCGGCCAGTTCTACGAGCATCTTGCACCCGCCGACCCCGCGACGGGCAAGCGCCGCGAGTTCGACATCCGCCAGATCGATCACATCACGATCCGCGAGTGGCTCTCGGAGCTGCACGCCGCCAACAAACAGAAGTCTTCCATCGCGCGCAAGCTGGCGGCGCTCCGCACCTTCTTCCAGTTCCTGCTGCGCGAGGGAGTCGTCAAGGACAACCCGGCGAAGCTGGTCTCGACGCCGCGCCTGGAGAAGAAACTCCCTTCGCACCTCTCGGTCGAGGACATGGTGCGCTTCATCGAGACGCCCGACACGCAGACCGATCTGGGAAAGCGCGACCGCGCCATCTTAGAGATGCTCTACGGGACGGGGATGCGCGTCTCCGAGCTGACGAAGACGAACCTGCGCGACGTGGATTTTAAGAACCGGATGGTGCAGGTGACGGGCAAGCGGCGCAAGCAGCGCATCATCCCTTTCACCGAGCCCGCGCTCGACGCGCTCATCCGCTACCTTGAGGCGCGCTCCTCGTTCCTCAACCGCGCGCCCGTCACCGAGCGCGACGATCAGGCGGTCTTCCTCAACTATCAGGGCACGCGCATCACGACGCGCTCGGTCGGTCGCATGGTGGACAAGTACATTATGCTCTGCGCCGGGATTCACAACATCAGCCCGCACTCTTTGCGCCACTCCTTCGCCACGCACCTGCTCGATAACGGCGCAGACCTCCGCCACATTCAGGAGCTGCTCGGGCACGCCCGTCTCTCCACCACGCAAATCTACACGCACGTCTCGATGGAAAAACTGATCGAGGTTTACGACAAGTACCATCCGAAAGCCTGAGGGCGGGGAATGGGTGACAGGGGTCGGGGGTCGGGGAAAACCTATCTGGATTT
>JBJMGS010000006.1:0-18496 GCA_045807785.1 Pyrinomonadaceae bacterium | reverse complement strand
TTTCCGCTCATCGAACAGGATTACGGCATCCTCGGACGGAACATTCTCAACAGGCTGCCCCTGTTGTTCGACGGACCTCAACTGATCTGGGACTTGGCGCAGCCATAGAGCGTCACGGCGTCCTCATCGGCATGATGCCACCTCGACGAAAGATCATGTGGACGAGATGATTGACGCTTTAGACGGTGCTTTCCAGCAAGTCTGAATTCATATTGGAGACAACGATGATGGGCGTTGACGAACAGTTGCGAGAAGCTGCTAATCAAGCACTTCTTGAACTCAAAAAGCATGGCGAGGTTGATAATGGGTGGCAGGTTAACCTTGTCAATTGGGAATCTCATGAACATGAAGTAGCTACTAATGATCTTACATGGGATTGCACATTTTCGTTCTATAAAGGCGCAAATGACGAGCACTTCACCCAATTTACAATTCCACTCAGACCCGGCTCCAACCTAAAGAGTGATGCTATTGAGGAAATAAAGAAGCGTTTCCGGCTACAAAACAACCTCCCAAATGAGCGCAGAGAGTCTGATGAAAACTCTAATTCGTAATGGTCGCATCGTCACCGCCGTCGATGATTACAGAGCCGACGTGCTCGTCGAGGGCGAGGTCGTGTCAACCATCGGCGCGCGGTTAGACGTTGAGGCGGATCGCGTGATCGATGCGGCGGGCAAGCTCGTCATCCCCGGCGGCATCGACCCGCACACGCACATGGAGCTGCCGTTTGGCGGCACGCAGGCGTCGGACGACTTTCGCACGGGCACCATCGCCGCAGCGTTTGGCGGGACGACGACGATCATCGATTTCGCCGTGCAGTACAAGGGGCAGGCTCTCGCCGAAGGCTTGGACAACTGGCACGCGAAGGCTGAAGGGAAAGCGGCGATTGATTACGGCTTCCACCTGATCGTGACCGACCTCGAAGACGAGCGTGTGCCGGAGCTTTACAAGGCGATGGACGAGGGCGTCACGTCGTTCAAGCTGTTCATGGCCTACCCCGGCGTCTTTCTCGCGGACGATGCGACGATCTTCCGCGCGATGTCGGCGGCGGGCTCGCGCGGCGGCCTCATCTGCATGCACGCCGAGAACGGCATCGTCATCAACGAGATCATCAAGCGCGCGCTCGCCGAAGGTCGCACCGCGCCGAAGTATCACGCGCTGACGCGTCCCACCGTCGCCGAAGCCGAGGGCGTCCACCGCGCCATACGCATCGCCGAGATGGCCGAGTCGCCCGTCTATATCGTCCACCTTAGTTGCGCCGACGCTCTGAATCAGGTGCGCGAGGCGAGAGATAGAGGCTTGCCCGCGTTCGCGGAGACGTGCCCGCAGTACCTGTTCCTCTCGATTGACGATTACGGCGAAGGCTTCGAGGGCGCGAAGTACGTGATGACGCCGCCCCTGCGTGAGAAGTGGAATCAGCAGGAGTTGTGGAAGGGTTTGAAGACGGACGACCTGCAAGTGATCTCGACCGACCACTGCCCTTTCTGCATGAAGGAGCAGAAGGAACTCGGTCGCAACGACTTCTCGAAGATTCCGAACGGCGCGCCGGGCGTCGAGAATCGCATGGCGCTCATCTACAATGGCGGCGTCGTGGAGCAGCGCATCTCGCTCAACCGCTTCGTCGAACTGACCTCGACCGCCGCCGCCAAGATGTTCGGGCTCTTCCCGCGCAAAGGCACCATCGCTGTCGGCTCCGATGCGGACATCGTCATCTTCGACCCCGAACGGGAGCAGACCTTCTCGGTCAAAACGCAGCACATGAACGCGGACTACTCGGCTTACGAGGGCAAGACCGTCAAAGGCGTCGTCGAAATTGTCCTCTCGCGCGGTCGCGTCGTCGTCGAGGGAGGCGAGTTCAAGGGCAAGGCTGGCGGCGGACAGTTCCTGAAGCGCGGCACGTGCGTTTCGATGTGAGTCGAGCTGTTAGCAGTTAGCTGTTAGCAAGTTGATTCGGTGCGATTGATGAGAGGCAAAATGGTATGAATCTGAAGATGAAGGTTAAGAGCGTCGCGCTCTGTTCCCTGTTGCTCGCCTCAGCCGCGTGTAAATCAACGGGCACAGCGGGCGGCGGCGCGGGCGGCGGCGCGACGAACGGGGGCAACGCGACGACGAGTGCCGCCGCTGCTGTCATCTCCGCGAACGACAAGCCGCTCGATGTGATGACGCGTGCGACGCGCGCGCAGCTCGACGCCAAGTCATACCGCGCGAACATTACCAACACCCTGTCGAGCGGGGCGACGAACACGGTCCTCGTCGAATACGCCGCGCCCGACCGCTACCACATGAGTACGCACGCGCCGGCGGGCGGGCGCGACACGTCGCTCGAATACATCATCGTCGGCAAAGACACGTTCGTGCGGATGAACGGCGGCGAGTGGAAGAAGCTTCCCCTCGATATGAGCCAGATGATCACCGCCTTCCGCGATCCGAAGCTCATCGACGAGGTGGCGAAAGCCTCCGACATGAAATTCGTCGGCACCGACACGCTCAACGGCGCGCCGATGCTCGTTTACGAATACACGCTCGACAACGCGTTGGGCATGAAGATGAAGTCGCACGCGAAGACGTGGGTCGCCGCCGCCGACGGGCTGCCGCGCAAGAGCGAGTCCGACGGCGAGTTCAACGGCGTCAAGACCAAGACCTCGATGACCGTCTCCGACTACAACACCGACATCAAAATCGAGCCGCCCGTGAAGTGACGAAGGCGCGTCGTCGGCAAAAACACATGAAGATGAAACGCTCACTCAAGCTCGTCGCCGCGCTGCTCCTCGTCTCGCTCTCGACCGCGCGGGTCGCGGCGGCGGACGATAAGCCGGAGCCGCGTTTGATCACCGTCACGGGCGACGCGGAGGTCTTGGTCGTGCCCGACGAGGTGGTCTTCGATCTGACCGTGCAGAACGTCAACCGCGAGATGCGCGTGGCGAAGACGCAGACCGACGAGCAGTTGAAGAAGTTGTTGGAACTGACGCGCCGCTACCACATCGACCCGAAGGACGTGCAGACCGACTACATCAAGTTGGAGCCGCGCTACCGCGGCAACGACGAGAGCCGCACCTTCATCGGCTACTCGGTGCGTAAGGATTTGGTCTTCACTTTGCGCGACGTGTCGCGCGCAGAGGAGTTGCTCTCCGAAGTGTTGGAGTCGGGCATCTCGCGCGTCAACGGCGTCCGCTTCCAGACTTCGCAGATGCGTAAGTATCGCGATCAGGCGCGCGCCCTCGCCATTCGTGCCGCGCAGGAGAAGGCTGTGGCGCTCACCGCCGAGATAGGGCAGAAGATCGGCAAGGCTTATTCGATAGAGGAGGAAGCACCGGGAGGTAACATTTACTCGCAAAACCGCAACTCAGGTTTATTGAACTACTCTACGAGTAATGGCGATGACGCGGCATCTTCCGAAGGCACGCTCGCGCTCGGGCAGATCAAAGTGACGGCGCGCGTCACCGTCCGCTTCGAGCTGCTCTGAGTCTCAGCCCGGCGTCAAGAGTTTTCAAATTTCGATGGTAACTACCACCACTGACAACGAAGTGATCCAACACGCCGACGGCCGCGTCGAGCTGCGCGACGCGGCGCTTCGTGAGATCAGTCGCAGCCCGCTCTATAACGAAGACCTCGCGCCGGTGCCCGTCGAGCGGCGCAACTGGACGACCTATAACTACGCCGCGCTCTGGGTGAGCATGGCGCACTGCATCCCGACCTACATGATGGCGTCGGGCTTGATCAGCGCCGGGATGAACTGGTGGCAGGCGCTCCTGACGATCCTTCTAGGCAACACGATTGTCCTCGCGCCGATCCTTTTGAACTCGCACCCGGGGACGAAGTACGGCATCCCCTTCCCCGTCTTCGCGCGCGGGGCATACGGCACTTACGGGTCGAACTTGCCCGCCTTGATGCGCGCCATCGTCGCGTGCGGCTGGTTCGGCATACAGGCCTGGATCGGCGGTCAAGCCTTGCAGACTTTCTTCGGCGCGTTCATCCCCGACTGGCACACCAAGTTGGGCTCAGGCTTTGGCGGGCACACAACGACCGAGTGGTTCTCGTTCCTCATCTTCTGGGCGTTGAACATCGCCATCATCTATCGCGGCATGGATTTGCTGCGGCGCGTCGAGAACTGGGCGGCGCCGTTCGTCCTCGTCATGACGGCGCTGCTCTTGGCGTGGGTCTTGTGGCGCGCGGGCGGAATCGGGTTTCTGCTGCACGAGCCGGGCAAGTTCGCGACGTGGGCGGAGTTTCGACCGATCTTCATCCCTTCTCTGACCGCGATGATCGGCTTCTGGGCGACGCTCTCTTTGAACATGCCCGACTTCACGCGCTTCGGTCGCAGCCAGCGCGAACAGGTTGTAGGACAGGCGGTCGCCCTACCGACGACGATGACGGTCTTCGCCGCGATGGGCATCCTCATCACGTCCGCCGCGGTCGTCATCTTCCCGCACATGAAGCACGAAGATTTGTGGGACCCTGTGAAGCTCGTCGGGCAGTTCAGCCAGCCGGTCGTCGTCGCCGTCTCGATGTTCACGGTCGTCGTCGCCACGCTTTCGGTCAATATCGCGGCCAACGTCGTCTCGCCCGCCAACGACTTCGCCAACGCCTTCCCGCGCTGGATTTCCTTCCGCACGGGCGGCTTCATTACCGGCGTTGTCGGGATACTGATGCAGCCGTGGCGACTCTTAGCCGATCCTTCGGGATACATTTTCGGCTGGCTTCAAGGTTACTCAGGTGGGCTTGGCTCAATTGCCGGCGTACTCATCGCAGACTACTGGCTCTTGCGCCGCAAGCGACTCGCGCTCGGCGATCTCTACCGCACCAGAGGCGAGTACACTTACAACGGCGGGTGGAACTGGCGCGCGGTCGTGGCGACGCTCGCGGGCTGCGTGCTGGCATGGGCGGGTCCCGTACTCGACTGGTTCGGGATTGCCGTCCCGTTCCTCGAAACGTTATACAGTTATGCGTGGTTCGTCGGCTTCGGCGCGGCATTCGCCACGCACCTCGCGCTGATGAAGCTCGCGCCGCCGCGCGCCGCGGTCGTCGCCGAAGCGCAAGTGGCGTAGTTAAAAGTTTCCGTCCCGTACCGTTTCGCAATCCAAACTCAGGCAGGTTCAAACTCATGGCACGAACAGTTAAATGCGGTCTCATCCAGGCGACGAACGCCGCCGCGACCGACGGTGACATCAACGAGATCAAACGCGCGAACGTCGAGAAGCACCTCGCGCTGATCGAAGACGCTGCCAAACAGGGCGTCAAGATTCTCTGCATGCAGGAGGTCTTCACCACGCCGTATTTTTGCGCCGAGCAGCAGACGCGCTGGTACGAGGCGGTCGAGCGCATCCCGGACGGCCCCACCGTCCGGCTCATGCAGGAAGTGGCGAAAAAACATTCGATGGTGATCATCGTCCCGATCTACGAGGAAGAGATCGCAGGCATCTATTACAACACCGCCGCGGTGATCGACGCCGATGGAAAGTTTTTGGGGAAGTACCGCAAGAATCACATCCCGCACGTTAACCCGGGCTTCTGGGAGAAGTTCTACTTCCGCCCCGGCAACCTCGGCTACCCCTGCTTCGACACGGCCTACGCGCGCATCGGCGTGTACATCTGCTACGACCGCCACTTCCCCGAAGGCGCGCGCGCGCTGGGTCTGAACGGCGCGGAGATCGTCTTTAACCCATCGGCGACGGTCGCGGGGCTTTCCGAGTACCTGTGGAAACTTGAGCAGCCCGCGCACGCCGTCGCCAACGGCTACTTCGTCGGCGCGATCAACCGCGTCGGCTACGAGCAGCCCTGGAACATCGGCGAGTTCTACGGCCAGAGCTACTTCTGCGACCCGCGCGGCAAGATCGTCGCCGAAGCCCCGCGCGATCAAGATGCACTCGTCGTCGCCGATCTCGACCTCGACATGATTCGCGAGGTACGCAACACGTGGCAGTTCTTCCGCGACCGGCGACCCGACACCTACGGCTCGCTCGTCGCTGACTGAAGGGCGGCAATGACGAAGCAGTATAAGTTACAGACTATCGCTGCCGTCCTCGCTCTACTAGCGACGGGAGTGCCGGGATGTGCCCAGAAACTGGCTAACCACAGCGTTCCGGCAGTTTCAGTTCAAGACCTTGGTTCCTCCCCCGCCGGTGGAGTACACACGGGGAGACAGTCGGGAACAGACGGTATCGTCTCCGTCACATACGCTCAACTTTTTAAGGAGGGTGAGGCGCATGTTGCTCCCCTTGACGAGCGACAACTAAGACAGCTTCCGCTTCTCCCCACAGGTTATCGTCTATTCAAAGGTTTAGCTTTTTACCTCCAAACGGCGGTGGTCGCCTCCGGTAATAACATCGTCGTCTTTCATGTACCTTCGGCAACCAGCCAGCAAGAGTTTGGCAAGCTAAGAATTCTCCACTTGGAATACGATGAACTTAGCCCTACCGGAACGTCTTGGCTCGATACAACCGTGATACCCGACAGATGGCAGGGAGGGTATATCCCGCTTATAAAAAAAGAGAGCTACGTTAAGCTGTCGCCTGACTTCCCCCGCAGAATGATCTCTTCAATCGTTGATGAATTCGGCACTTTCATCATCGCTTCGTTGGAGCACACAGAAGCCCCGCCAGCAGGCCGCCCGTTCACGGAGGTGGGTGTAGATGTACAAGTGTCGCCGCGGGCGGTGCGGCCCGGCCAAGAAGTTACATACACGTTCACTGTCAGTAACAGAGGTGATCGGGAGGCCGGGTACATAGGCTTCATACATCCGCTGGACCCTAACATGGAACTCATTTCGTTTTCTTCAGAAGGAGGCACGTGCAAAGAGTCGACACAGTCTACCGGCAGGGTGGTGTGTCTCTTTAGCGGCGTCAGAGCCTCCGGGATTGTCACGATAACCATCAAGTCTAAAATTCGTCATAACAAACTGTGGGACGGGCAAACGCGGGATAATGTTGACACCGCAACCGTTGTTTTCAAGGAAAGGGTGTCAGACCTTCAACGTTTTTTTGTGAGGAAGGAAGTCAAGACCTCTATCATCCAATAGGATCAGAACAGTCTGGTCGTAAATCAACCGCATACTTGAACAGGATGAAAGACCGTCAGCGCGTCTCAACAGGAACGAAGTGGGAGCCGATTATCGGCTACTCGCGCGCGGTGCGCGTCGGCGAGCGCATCTACGTGACGGGGACGACGGCGACCGACGAGCACGGCGAGATCGTCGGCGTCGGCGACGCTTACGCGCAGGCTGTTCAAGCCATTAAGAACATCGAGCGCGCGCTCGCGCAGTTAGGCGCGAATCTGAGCCACGTCGTCCGCACGCGCATGTTCGTCACGGACATCTCACGCTGGGAGGAGTACGGGCGCGCGCACGGCGAGTTCTTCGGCGAGACGCTGCCCGCGACTTCGATGGTCGAGGTCTCTCGTCTCATTGATCCGCGCATGCTCTTCGAGATCGAAGCCGACGCCGAACTTTAGCGCACACAGGTTCTGCAACCTTCGCGCCGCGTGCGCCAGCCTCTCCCGCTGAAAACTGAAAACCGAAAACTGAAAGCTGTTTCGATGTCAACACAACCACGCACGCTAATTGACCCCGCAGAGATCGAGCGCAACTTCCGCGAGATCGCGCCGCCGCTCTCGCCCGCCGAGGCGATCCTCGAATCCAACCGCTGCGTCTATTGCTACGACGCGCCCTGCACGCGCGCCTGCCCGACGCACATCGACGTGCCCTCGTTCATCAAGAAGATCGCGAGCGGGAATCTGACCGGCGCGGCGCGCGTCATCTTCGACGCCAACCCCATCGGCGCGACCTGCGCGCACGTCTGCCCCGTCGAGGCTCTGTGTGAGGGCGCGTGCGTTGAGAAGACGCTGATGCAGAAGCCCATCGAGATCGGGCGGCTGCAACGCTACGCCGTGGACGACGTGTTCGCCCGCGGGCGCGACGTGCTCAAAGCGGGCGAGCCGAACGGCAAATCGGTCGGCGTCGTCGGCTCAGGACCCGCCGGACTCTCGTGCGCGACTTACCTTGCGCGGCTCGGCTACGCGGTCACGGTTTACGAGCGCAAAGCCCTCGCGGGCGGGCTCGACACCTACGGCATGGCTGAGTACAAGATGACGCAAGAGGTCTCGCACGCGGAGGTCGCGCAGGTCGCGCGGCTCGGCGTCGAGTTCAAGACGGACACGGAAGTCGGTCGCGACGTTTCGTTCGAAGAGTTGCAGACGAAGCACGACGCCATCTTCCTCGGCGTCGGCTTAGGCGCGACGCAGCGACTCGGCATCCCCGGCGAGGATTTGCCGGGAGTCTTCGACGCGCTCGATTTCATCGAGAAGATCAAGACGCGCGACTGGGCGAGCGTGCCCGTCGGGCGCACGGTCGCGGTCGTCGGCGCGGGCAACACGGCGGTTGACGCGGTGACACAAGCCCGCAGGCTCGGAGCCGAGCGCGTGCTGATGATCTACCGCCGCACGGCAAACGAGATGCCCGCCTACGAGTACGAATTCGAGCTGGCAAAGCACGACGGCATCGAGTTCTGGTGGCTGACCGCGCCGGTCGAGGTTGTGCCTGACATTTCCGGCGAGCGCGTTGGCGCGTTGCGCTGCGTGAGGATGGAGTTGACCGAGGCAGACGCGTCGAGCCGCCGCGGCGTCTCGCCCGTCGCCGGTTCAGAGTTCGAGATTCCCGTGGACATGATCGTGAAGGCGACGGGACAGTCGAAGCGCGCGGACTGGCTCAAGCAAGTCGCCAACGTCGAGACGGACAAAGCCGGACGCGTCGTCGTTGACAGAGAGACGATGCAAACGTCGAACGCGAAAATCTTCGCTGGCGGCGACTGCGTCAACGGCGGGCGCGAAGCCGTTGATGCCGCACAGACCGGCAAGCTCGCCGCGCAAGGCATTCATCAGGTGCTGACGGGCGAGCACGTCGAGTTCGCGGGCGCGCGTGTGCCGCTTCCCGAAGAGACGCAGGACGTTAAATCTCACTGACGGACGCTGACCGCGCTACTCTCTTCACTGGAGTATCGTCATGACTTACTTGTCGGACATGGGTTTCCATGATAGTTGCGGCTTGGATCGTTGGCGCGCCCTCACGCTGATGCAGGAGCAGGGCGAGGTGATCGCGGCTGGCAGAACTGAGTACCTGAAACTGTCTGTTGACGACAGGCTGGAACTCTGGACGCGAATCGTCAAAGGCGAGCCTGAGGGGTACATTCATTCTTACTACGTCGGCGACTCGCGCATCCACGTGGCGCTGATCGAGAGGACGCCGCGCGCCGACCGCGCGGTGTCGGATGGCGCGTTCTTCTGCCGCTCGAAGCCCTGCGCGGGCGACGGCTGGGTCTCAGGGCAGATTCCCTTTGTCTTCGACGCGCCGGACTTTCACCGCTACGACGGGCTGATGCTGCCCCGCGTCTCCGTCGCGCAGATCACGGCATGTGCATCGCACCTGATCGGGTACGTCGATGAGGACGAGTACGACGACGCACACCCACCGGATGAGAACGGGTACGGTTGGCAGGCGCGCCATTTCATTCCCGCCTGCATAGTCGAACCGCGTCATGAGAATAAAGAAGTGGCGCCCCCCGCCGCGCTCGTGTCCGGCTTCGTGCTCGATACGGCAATCGTCACGAACCCGCTTACCGGGATCGACTTCTGCTGGGCTAAGATCGAAACCATCTGCGGCGAGGTTGACGTCGTCTGCTCGCCAAATGATCTCGAGGGCTACCTCCATACCGGCGGCGTCGCGACGGCGAGATGTTTCTTGTCCGGCAGAATACTTGACTGTGGGCGTGATTGAACTCTCATGCGAAGGAAGAGGAAGTTATGGCAGACCTGAGCGTTAATTTCGTGGGCATTAAATCGCCGAACCCTTTCTGGCTGGCGAGTGCGCCGCCGACGAACATGGGCTCGATGATCGAGCGCGCGTTCGACGCGGGCTGGGGCGGCGCGGTGTGGAAGACGCTGGGCGAGCCGATCCGCAATGTCTCGTCGCGCCTCGGCTCAATCGATCTCGGCCCGCAGCGCATGATCGGCTTGAACAACATCGAGCTGATCACCGACCGCCCGCTCGAAGTGAACTTGAAAGAGATTCGCGAGTGCAAGCGCAAGTACCCGAAGCACGCCGTCGTCGTCTCTTTGATGGTCGAGTCAAAGCGCGAGGCCTGGCACGAGATCGCGAAGCAGGTCGAGGACACCGGCGCGGACGGCGTGGAGTTGAACTTCGGCTGCCCGCACGGCATGAGTGAGCGCGGCATGGGCGCGGCGATGGGGCAAGTACCGGATTACACTTGCATGGTGACGAGTTGGGTGAAAGAAGCAACGCGGCTCCCCGTCATCGTTAAGCTCACGCCGAACGTGACGGACATCAAGCCGCCGGGTCGCGCCGCGGTCAAGGGTGGGGCGGACGCGCTCTCGCTCATCAACACGATCAACTCGGTCGTCGGCGTCGATCTCGACACGATGATCCCTTACCCGAACGTCAACGGCATGGCGGCACACGGCGGCTACTGCGGCCCCGCCGTCAAGCCCATCGCGCTGAACATGGTCTCAGAACTCGCGCGCGATCCGGAAGTGAACGTGCCCATCAGCGGCATCGGCGGCATCTCGACGTGGCGCGACGCGGCGGAGTTTCTGCTGCTCGGCGCTTCGACCGTGCAGGTCTGCACCGCCGTCATGCACTACGGCTACCGCATCGTCGAAGACATGATCGACGGGCTCTCGAACTACCTCGACGACAAGGGCTATACGTCTGTGAACGAGATCGTCGGCGCGAGCGTGCGCCGCGTGACCGACTGGGGCAACCTCGATCTGAATTACAAGACGGTGGCGCGCATCGACCACGCGAAGTGCATCCAGTGCAACCTCTGCCACATCGCCTGCGAGGACGGCGCGCACCAGTGCATCCCGCTCGTGCAGATGAACGGCACGCGCTACCCCGTCGTTGACGAGCACGAATGCGTCGGCTGCAACCTCTGTTACCTCGTCTGCCCCGTACCGGGCTGCATCTCGATGGTGCGCCTCGACGACGGCTCGCAGCCCCTGACGTGGCGCGAGCTGACGAGCCGCGAGCCGGAGACGATGACGGCTGATTGATTCGCACGCGACAAATGCTCCGCCGCCTTCTCATCACGCTCGCGCTTCTTTGCGGCGGCGTCGCTTTTCTCTTAACAGTCTGGATCGTCGTCCCGGCTCCGCACTACCGCCTCTGGCTGGTGGCGGTGGGCGCGAGCGAGTGGAGTCTGTGGCTCGGCGCGCTGGGATCGGCTGGCGCGTGCTTCGGTCTGCTCGCGCGTTTCGCGGGTGTGAGGCGCGGGCTCACAAGTCTCGCCCTCGCGCTCGGCGTCGTGTCCATTTTGCTGTCGCTCGTCCCGCCGCTCACGGCGTGGCGCGAAGCGCGTTCACATAATTTACAACTCTCTCTAAGGCGCTACGTGTTCGGTTCGGCGACTGGCGCATCGACTGACCTCGCTCCACAAACATTCACATACTCGACGCAGGATTCCCGCGATCTGAAACTAGATGCTTACCTCCCCGCGGAGAAGCGAACACGACCGAGTCCCGTCGTCATCATCGTTCACGGCGGCGCGTGGAGCGCGGGCGCGCGCAGCGACTTCCCGCGTTGGGACTGGTGGCTCGTCGGACAAGGCTTCGCCGTCTTTGACGTTGACTACCGACTCGCCCCGCAGCCAAACTGGCGCACGGCGACGGGCGACGTGAAGTGCGGCGTCGGGTGGGTGCGCGCGATCGCGAAGCAGTTGAATGTTGATCCGCAACGGGTCGCGCTCGTCGGTCGTTCGGCGGGCGCGCACCTCGCGCTGCTCGCGGCATACACAGCCGCCGAACCGGAATTACCGCCGAGTTGCACTGCGACAGACACGCGCGTGCAGGCGGTCGTCTCTTTCTACGGCGTCACCGATCTCGCGTGGGCTTACGCGCACCCAGCGAACCAGCGCGTCATAGACGGACCCGAAACGTTGCGCCGCTTCACCGGCGGCACGCCCGAAGACGCACCCGACATTTACCGTCTGGCATCGCCGACCGCGCACGTCAACGCACGTACGCCGCCGACGCTGCTCATCCACGGCGGGCACGATCAGTTAGTCAGGTCGGAGAACTTGGACATTTTAAAAGCTCGACTCGAAGCGGCGCGTGTGCCGTTCGACATGCTACACGTCGCATACGCGCAGCACGGATTTGATTACGACTTTGACGGATGGGGCTCGCAACTCGCACAGCCTTTGATCGTATCATTCCTGCGGACTCATTTAGCTGCGCCCGAATAATCATTTACGGAGACCACATCATGATCTCGAAACGCACTTCCCGCGTCGCCCTCGCCGCCCTCCTCGCCCTCGCGCTCTCGCACGCCGCGCTCGGCGCGCCCGGCAGTTGGTACTTCGCCGTCTCCGGCGACTCGCGCGACTGCGGCGATTTGATCATGCCGAAGATCGCGGCGGACGTAGCGAGCCGCCGTCAGCAGACGCCCGCAGAGTTCTACTGGCACCTGGGCGACCTGCGCGGCATGTACCGGATAGATTGCGACATGCTCAAGCGCAAGTACCCGAACTACGACTGCGTCGCGCGCCCCGCGGCGGGTCTCCAGTTCAACGACTTCAACGACTACCTGAAGAACGCCTGGGACGACTTCGTGCAATTCCAGATCAAGCCCTTCGCGCCGACGCCGTTCGTCCTCGGCATCGGCAACCACGAGTTGATTAACCGCACACGCGAAGATTTCGAGTGTCGCTTCAAGACGTGGCTCACGCAGCCGCCCATCGAAGAGCAGTTCCGCCGCGACGCGAAGCGCGGCATCCCCACGCTCGAAGACAACACCTACTTCCACTTCGTCCGCGACGGCGTTGACTTCATTTACCTCGACAACGCCGACGCCGAAGGTCTCTTCTCGCCCGAAGAGCTGACGTGGCTCGCGCGCGTGCTCGCGGCGGATGGGAAGGATAAGTCGGTGAAGACGATCATCGTGGGGATGCACGACGCGCTGCCGTTGAGCAGCGAGCGCGGGCACGCGATGGATCAGACGTGCAAGGGGTTCTGTTCGGGGATGCAGGCTTACGACCTGCTCTGGGACGCGCAGAATTTGACGGCACCCGCTAAAGAGCGCAAGCACGTCTACGTCCTCGCCAGCCACTCTCACTTCTTCCGCGAGAACATCTACGACACGCCGGAGCACAAGGGCAGAGTTCTGCCCGGCTGGATCATCGGCACGGGCGGCGCAGAGCAGTACAAGCAGCCGGGCGAGCGCATCCAGTACGGCTACATGATGGTCGAGGTGCGCGCCGATGGCACCATCGGCACGCAGTTCCACGAGGTGACGCGCCAGAGCCCCCCGCTCGCCAACGGCCCCGGCGCGGAAGAGTTAACCTCCTTCTGCTTCGAGCTGAACCGCCGCGTGCCCGTGGACGTGCACCAGTCGAACTGCTCCTGCCCGGCGACGAAGTAGGCTTGGAGCCTGTCAGTTAGCGGATCAGACACGATGGCTCACACGCCGCAAGACACGCGCTTCGTCAACGCCCACTTCCGCGCGATGCTCGCCGTCGGGATGCTGCTCACCGGCGGCGCGCTCGACCTGTTAACGCTCGCCCTCCTGCTGTTGCGCCTCTGGCGCGTGGGACCCTTCTCGGCGACCGCTGGCGACATGTCTTATCTCGAACGCGATCTCAATCAGGGCGAGTTCGTCATGGGTCTCGTCAACTTGGCTCAGATCGTCGTCTTCATCACGACCGCCATTGTCTTTCTCATCTGGCTGCACCGCGCTCCAAGAATCTCCGAGCCTTCGGCGTGAAGCCGGAAACGTCACCGGGATGGGCGGTCGGCTACTGGTTCATCCCCTTCGCCAACCTCGTGCGCCCGTACCAGGTGGTTAAAGAGTTGTGGATCAAGAGCGACCCGGCGATTGACTTCACGCGCGGCTTCGCCGACAAGCGCGAAGGCGTGCGCTCCGCGACACTCGTCGGCGTGTGGTGGTTCTTCTGGATCGCCGGGGGCGTCATTGGCAGGTTAAACAGCCGACTCGACGACTCGGAGAGCTCTGCGGCGAGTGAGCACGTCGCCATCTGGCTGGGTGAAGCGCGCTGCATTCTCATGATTGCCGCTGCCGCTCTCGCAACGTGGGTGGTGTGGATGATTGATCGGATGCAGTCGGAGAAGAGTCAGCGACTCGGCTTGAACCAGTGGGCTGCGCCGCCGCCGCCGCCCGTAAGTTTCGACAGAGCCCCCGGCGACTTTCAAACCTAACCCGCCGCTTCAACGCCACGCGACTTCGCCGGGCGCGTGCCTCACGAGTCAGCCCCCCAATTCCATCAAGACCGATGGAATCTCTGCGAGCAGCTCACGCGCCAGATAGCCGACGCGACCGACGCGGTGCGCCAACCGCTCGCCTGCGAGCGCGTGGACGTGGACGCCCCACAGGGCGGCGTTGAGCGGCTCGGCTCCGCGTGCCGCGAGCCCGGCGACTAGCCCGGCGAGCACGTCGCCGGAGCCGGACGTGGCGAGACCGACGTTGCCCGCGCGGTTCACGAAACAGGTCTTCTGTTTCTGCGCGGTGACGAACGTCTCGCGACCTTTCAGCGCGATGACGGCGCGGAGTTCGTCGGCGGTACGCGCGAGAACGTGAAGCGCGTTTCGCTTCAGCTCGTCGCTCGACTCTCCCGTCAACTCCGACATTTCCTCCGCGTGCGGCGTGAGGATCGGCGTGCGCGCGAGCCCGTGCAGCAGCCACGGGTTCGCTTTCAGCGCGTTCAGTGCGTTGGCGTCCACGACGAGCGTCGCGTCGCGGATGTGGCGGATGTGGCGGACGATCTGACCGACGAGGAGACTCGCCGCACGCTCGTCGGCCATGCCCGGCCCGACGAGGATCGCGCTCGCCCCTGCGATCTGCTCGGCGATTAAGCGGACGCTCGACGCGTCTGCATCACCCTTCATCGTCTCCGGCAATGCAAAGACGCGCGCCTCTGGGACAGCCGCGCCGACGTGCGCCGCGACGCTAGATGGCGTCGCGATCTGCAACTTCCCCGCACCCGCCCTGAGCGCCGCCGTGCCTGCCAGCACCGCCGCGCCCGGCATCTCCCGCGACCCGGCGATGACGAGCACGCGCCCGCGCGACTCCTTGTCGCCCGATTCATCAAGCTCCGGCAGTTTCCGTGCGGACTGTAACAGGAGCGCGGCGTCGATCTCTTGTAGATCGGCTTGAGCGCGAGTCGCACGCTTACGTTTCGACGGCATCACGCCCCTCAGGTTTCGTTGTTGCGCTCCGCCGCGCGCTCGGTCAACGCGGTCAGCAGCGACGGGGCGAGTTCCGAAGTGCTCTCCTTCCCCTTCGCTCGGCGCGCGCCGATGCTGCCTTCGCCGCGCGCCGAGGGCAGCAGCCGATTCGTCAGACTCAGCAGGTCGGACGTGAGTTCGGGGAAGAGGGCGCGAAACTTGACGGCGAGCAGAGCCTGCGTCGTGATGACGAGTTCGGCGTCGCCGCGCGCGCAGGCCGCGATGATCTGTCGCGCCGCGCGCTCGACACGGATCGAGGTCACGGGCGTCGAGTCGCTGATCGTGAACCAGGCGTACTCGGCGCGGTGCCGCCCCTTGAACGTCGCATTGCGCGGGCTCCCCGTGCGCATCAGACCCGGAAAGACGGTCGTGACGACGATGTTCTCGCGCGACAGCTCGGCGCGTAAGCCTTCGGAGAGTCCTGCGAGCGCGAACTTGCTCGCCGAGTAGGGCACGAGATGCGGCACGCCGATGCGCCCGCCGATGGACGAGACGTTGACGATGCGCCCGCCGTCGGCACGCCGCATTTCGGGAAGCGCGGCGAGGATCGCGTAGAGCGGCCCCCAGAAGTGTACGCGCATCGCCTCGTCGTAGTCGGCGAGCGTCATCACCTCCGCGGGCGCGACCTGAATCACACCCGCGTTATTGACGAGCACATCGACGGAGCCGAAGCGGCTCGCGGTCAGGCGCACCCACTCGCGCACCTGTTCGCGCTCTGTCACGTCGCACGGAAAGGCGAAGACCTCTGCGCCGCGCCCGGCCAGTTCGACGCGCGCGCGTTCCAGTTCACCTGGATCGCGTGCGCAGATCGAGAGACGTGCGCCGCGCCGCGCGAACTCGCGCGCGAGCACGAGCCCCAACCCGCGCGATCCGCCCGTGATGAGCACAGTCTTTCCCGCGAAGTCGAAGGCTCGACGGCGTCGGACGAGTGCGCGCGCGACGAGCAGACCGCCCGCGCCCGCCGCCGCGAGCAGAAGACGGTTGCGATTCGTGCCCGCGTCAGTCCCTTCACTCGCGCCGCCGCCCTCCAGCCCGGCGCGTGCTAAACCTTGACCATTCCTTTTCATCTTGCTCATAACCAATTCTTTCTGCGCTGCCTGACTCGTCTCCGCACACGCGAAGTTTTCACTTGAATTCCGCGACGACCGGCGTGTGATCTGAGGGGCGCTCCCAGCCGCGCGGCTCCTTGTCGATCCACACGCGCTTGCAGTCTTCCGCGAGCGGCTCAGAGACCCAGATGTGATCGATCCTCAAGCCGTCGTTGCGACGAAAGCCGCCCGCGCGGTAGTCCCACCACGAATAGAACCCTTCGCGCGGCTCGTGCAGGCGGAAGGCGTCCGTGAAGCCCCACGCTTTAACCTCCGCGAGCGCGTCCTTCTCCGGCTGGCTGAAGAGTATCCGACCGCGCCACTCTTCGGGGTCGTGGACGTCTCGATCTTCCGGCGCGACGTTGAAGTCGCCGCAGACGAGCACGCGGTCGTCCGCCCAGTAGTGCTCGTCGAAGAACTCGCGCAGCGTGGCGAGCCACTTCAACTTAAATTTGAACTTCTCTGTGCCGACCGACTGGCCGTTCGGCACGTAGATGTTGACGATGCGCACGCCCTTGATCGTCGCCCCAATCAGTCGCGCGTGCGCGCCCTCTTCGTCGTCTGGGAAGCCACGCTGCACGTCCTCGCAACGGTGGCGCGAGAGGATGGCGACGCCGTTGTAGGTTGGCTGCCCGTGCGCCTCGACGTGATAGCCAAGACGTTCGAACTCCTCGCGCGGGAACTTCTCGTTCGTGCATTTCGTCTCTTGCAGACACAGCACGTCCGGGCGCGCGCCTTCAAGCCACTTCAGGACGACGGGCTGGCGCGCGATGATCGAGTTGACGTTCCAGGTTGCGATCTTCACGGGCACATATTATATCGTGTGCATCACATTTTTATGACGCAAGGGGGCGAGGCTTGGGCAGACGTGTGCTGATCGTGGAGGACGACCCTGCGCGCTGCGCTTGGTTCCGCAGCAGGCTGGCGGACTGCGAATTGGACGTAACGTGCAGCGTCGAGGAAGCCATCTCGTGGCTCGGCGAGCGCGTGTACGACTTGATCCTGCTCGATCACGATCTGCGCGAGGAGCACTACTTTTCTGACGAGCGGGACGACGAGCGCACCGGCTACGCCGTCGCCGCGTGGCTCGCCGAGAATGCGCAGACGCAGCCCGGCGCGTCGGTCATCGTCCACTCGCTCAACTACGAGGGCGCGCGCCGGATGCTCGAAAAACTGCTCGGCGCGGGCTTCGACGCAGAGCACATCCCGTTCCCTTACCTGCAAAGTGAACTGCGCTTTTGACAGCTTCCGGGCGGAATACTGAAAACCGAAAACTGCTTTGTTCAAACGCCCGCACATGGGTTACACTTTTTCGCCCGCAACACAATTAACAGGGTAACTCCGCGCGACTCGATTTTCGCCCGCCGCATCTGACGGGCGACGTGAGGTAGCACCGATTTGGCAGCCGCCGCTTTCTACGATCTCGAAGGCACGCTCGTCAGCACGAACCTCGTGCACACGCTCGGCTTCTATTCGCGCAACCAGCAGGGGCTCGTGCGCAGCCTCAGGAAGACCGCCGCGACCGTGATGAGCCTGCCGCTCTTTGCGGTGACCGATCAGTACAGCCGCAAGGTCTTTAACGATCTCTTCTTCAAGCGCTACAAGGGCGAGTCGCAGGATCGCCTGCGCTTCTTCGCCGAAGAGTTGTTCGAGACCGTGCTGAAGCCGGCGGTCTTCCCCGGCACGTTCGAGCTGATCGAGAAGTCGCGCAGTCTCGGCTTGCGTCAGGTCGTCGTCACCGGCGCGCTCGACATGTCGGTCGAGCCGCTGATGAAGTATCTCGGCATAAATGACTTCGCCTGCAACCGTCTGGAGTTCGTCAACGGCGTCGCGACGGGGCGACTGTTGCCGCCCGTCCTCGCCGCCGCGACCAAAGCGTCATGGATTCGCACCTTCGCCGAGCGCGAGCGCATTTCCTTGAGCGAATCTTTCGCCTACTCCGACAGCATGAGCGATCTGCCGATGCTCTCCATCGTCGGCCACCCCGCGGCGGTCAACCCTGACATGCGACTCAGGCAGACGGCGCTCCACCACGACTGGCCTGTTCTGAATCTGAAGTAGCTGTGAGCGATGAGCTGTTAGCTTTTTGCCAGAAGGTTTCAGCTTATGCGGCAGCACCTTTTTCGACTTCGGTTTTGCTAACAGCTAATAGCTAACAGCTTCCC
>JBJMGS010000005.1:0-10009 GCA_045807785.1 Pyrinomonadaceae bacterium | reverse complement strand
CGCGCGCGGAAATGAAAGTCTGGCGCGGGAAGCCGGGACAGATTCCGTGCGACGACACGTTCGACAGGACGCGGTTTCGGGTGTCAGGCAAGCAAATGAAAAGGGGCCGAGCGTTCAAGCTCAGCCCCGCGACCGTCAAATTAATTTGCGCGCGTCAGTTCGACGCGGCCTGGGGGTTTTGGAAATACGAGTCGTCCATCTTGATGCCATACGAGACGCTGGAGACGCGCGTCTCCTCGATCTGCTTACCGTCGGCGTAGAGCACGGAGCGGAAGGGCACGAGCGTGCTCTGCGCGTAGCGGTAGTCATGGAAGGTACGCCGGTACTTGATGGGGTCGCCCCCGGCGGGGTTCGGCTCCTCGTATTCGAGCCAGAGCACGCGGGCGACGAGACGCGGATCGGGGTTGGCACTCACGTAGTAGCGCGTCTTGTGCTTGGCGTCTTTGTCGGCCAGGTCGAGAATCCAGAGATCGATATTCTTCTGCTTGTCGCGCCCGCCGTAAGCGACGGTCGAGCCGTTCTCCTTGTAGCGTAGCAGCGCGTCGATGCCGTGGTAAGCCTGCGCGAGGAAACCGCTCGTCGCGTCTTCGCGCGGCGTGAAGGGCGTGCCGTTGATGATGCCCCAGATTTTCCCCTCGTTATAGACAAGGGCGTACTCCATCGAAGGCAGCTTCTGATCGAGGCGCAGCTTGTCCTTGGCGAAACTCTCGCCGTGGATGAAGCGCTGCTCGTAAGAACTCTCTTCGGTCTGCCCCTGCTGGTTGATGCGCGTGACGCGCCCGTTCTCCACGCCGTTGCGCCGCACCTGATTCAGAATCGAGCGCCCGTAGCTGTTGCCGTAAACGGCGACGATCAGCTCGCTCAACTGCTCCGGGCTCGGATTCTTAAGGTCTTTGAGCGACGTGGCCTTCGCCCGCTTATCCTTGTCCTTCTCTTCCTGAATGGGTGGCGCGACGACCTTCTTCTGCGGGGTAGCCGTGACGTCGGGCGTGGGCGAAGGCGTCTGCGCCGAAGCGGGCGACAGCAGTCCCGCCGCGGCGGCGAGCACGAAGGCAAACGCCATGAGTCTCAGGGAACGCAACACGAAATAATTCTCCTTCACTGTGTTAAATCGTCTGTCAGCCGTACGGGAGGGTACAACTCATTCGCGGTTCACGAAATTGTAGCACAGGTGCGAGGCGCAAATCCCTCCGCCAGCCGACGCTCCTTCCACCCTTTATTGATGCGGCGCGCGAGCCCGCCGGATGCCCGCGCGTTGACAACCCGCGAAGCGGACGTTTAGAGTTTAGAGTTTTCATGCACGCGTGAATCGTCAACCGTAAATCGTGAATCGCGCTTGAGTCTCAAACGACTTGAACCGCGCCACGAAAGGCAGGTGCCGGCTCGGTCTCGTTCGATTCACGGTTGACGATTCACGATTTACGGCTTTTAGAAAGGATACAGTTGTGAAAAAAGTAGGCATTCTGGTCGGGCGGGAGAAGACTTTCCCGCTGGCGCTCATCGAGCGGATTAACGAGCAGGGCAGGGGCGACGTTCTCGCCGAGCTCATCGAGATCGGCGGCGTCCGTCTCGACGAGGGTCGGCGCTACGACGTCATCATCGACCGCATCTCGCACGAAGTCCCCTTCTACCGCGCCTTCCTCAAACGCTGCGCGCTCGAAGGCACGTACGTCATCAACAACCCGTTCTGGTGGTCGGCGGACGACAAGTTCTTCAACTACTCGCTCGCCACCAAGATCGGCGTCGCCATCCCCAAGACCGTGCTGCTGCCACAGAAGGACTACATCGAGGGCATCACGAGCGAATCTTTACGCAACCTCGAATTCCCGCTCGACTGGCAGGGCATCGTCGATTACACGGGGTTCCCGGCGATCATCAAGCCCTTCGACGGCGGCGGCTGGAAGAACGTCTCGCGCGTGGACTCGCTCGAAGAGTTGTGGCGCGTGTACGACACGACGGGCACGCTCTGCATGACCTTGCAGGAGTTCATCCACTTCGATCAGTTCGTACGCTGCTACTGCATCGGGCAGGAGGAAGTGATGATCATGCCGTATGATCCGCGCAAGCCTTACCTGTCGGGCGAGCAGTACATCAACGACCCGACCTATCTCTCGCCGGAACTTTCAGAGCGCGTCACCGACGACGTGCGCAAGCTCTGCCGCGCGCTCGGCTACGACATCAACACCGTCGAGTTCGCCATCAAGGATGGCATCCCTTACGCCATCGACTTCATGAACCCCGCGCCCGACGCCGAGATGGCTTCGGTCGGTGAGTTCTACCACAACTGGGTGACGGACGCGGTGGTGCGCCTCGTCTTCAAGCGCCTTGGGGAGCAGCGCGAGCAGCCCACCTACCGCTGGGACAAGCTCTTGAATTCAGCGCACGAAGCTGGCGCGGGCGAGCAGGCGATGGCGGCGGTCGCCTCTGCCTCGGAGCAACAGGCGCGCACCATCATCCCGCAGCCCGTGCGCGAGGTGTCATCGGACATCGCGGCGGGCGCGAGCGATCTCGTCAACGAGGCGAAGCACGTGCT
This sequence comes from Pyrinomonadaceae bacterium, assembly GCA_045807785.1. Lineage (GTDB taxonomy): Bacteria > Acidobacteriota > Blastocatellia > Pyrinomonadales > Pyrinomonadaceae > JAIVGV01. The sequence continues at coordinate 7,476 of JBJMGS010000005.1, read as the reverse complement.
GGCGGAGTTGATCGCCCCGTCGGACGAGAAGACGACGAGGCCGCTCAGCGCGGCCGTCACACAGCCGAGCGACAAGGCGAGCAAGACGGCGCGCCCCGCCACCGCCAGGAAAAGCTCGGCGCGGCGCACGACCCAGCGCCTGAAGAAGCCGACCACAGACGAGTAGCACGGCGCACGCGCGCGCACACAAACAAGAAGTGGTCGCCCGTCGCGGCGACCACTTCTTGTTTGTGCCGTCATGAAAAAGCGCGGAGGGAAATTTCACGTCTGTGTGATCAAACTCGAACGCACACCACCCCCAAGTGATTATTCCAAGTTCAAGGACGAACCCATGCCGGAAATCTACGTGAGCACGGACATCGAGGCGGACGGGCCTGTCCCCGGTCTCTACTCGATGCTCAGCTTCGCCTCCGCCGCCTTCCGCGCCGACGGCGAGATGATCTCGACCTTCTCAGCCAACCTCGAAACCCTGCCCGGCGCGGCTGAGCACCCGGAGACGATGCGCTTCTGGGAGCGCTTCCCCGAAGCCTGGGCGGCCTCGCGCGAGAGTCAGCAGCCGCCCGAAGTGGCGATGCGCGACTACTGCGCGTGGCTCGAAACGCTGCCGGGCGAGCCTGTCTTCGTCGCCTACCCAGTCGTCTTCGACTACATGTTCGTCCAGTGGTATCTGCACAAGTTCACCGGCGCGAGCCCCTTCGCCTTCTACGCCCTCGACATCAAGTCCTACGCGATGGCGCTACTCCGGCATGACCTCCGCGAAGTGTCTAAAACCACGATGCCCCGCCGCTGGTTCGACGACACGCTCCCGCACACGCACAAGGCGCTCGACGACGCCGTCGAACAGGGCGTGCTCTTCTGCCGGATGCTCCAGGAGAACTTAAAGAAGGATTAGCCACAGAGGGCACAGAGAACACAGAGCTAAAATGATGAAGTAGGAGTGCGGAGCGATGAAGTCAGACCGGACTGCTTCACTTCATCATTCCGCGTTCATCGTTCATCCTTCCTTCTTCTCTGTGCTCTCTGTGTTCTCTGTGGCTATCTAATTTTTCGGGATGATCGGCAGGATGATGTGCGACGGTCGCGCGCGGTCGTGGAAGACTGTGTTGTCAGCGACGATAAAGCGACGTGACTGTTGCAGCGGCTCGCCGGTGTTCGGGTTGATGTCGAAGCGCGGGAAGTTGCTGCTCGATATGTCCACGCGGATGCGATGACCCTGCTTGAATAAATTCGAGGTCGGGTAGAGCGTGATCGTGACGGGATAGACCTCGCCCGGCTTCATCAACTTTTGCGTCGCGAGCGAGTCGCGGTAGCGCGTGCGGATGATCGAGTCGCCAAGGTTCAACTCGAAGCCCGCCGGGTAGTCCGGGTTCGACGGGTACACGTCCACGAGCTTCGCCGTGAAATCCGTGTCCGTTGCGCTCGAAGAAATCCAGAGCTTGACCTCAATCGGCCCCGTCACTTCGACGTCCTGTGGCAGCGGCTCGGTCTGAAAGACGAGCACGTCGTTGCGGACTGAGAGCGGCAGGAGATCGTGGCAGCCGACGACGTTGGCGCGGCAGCGCTGATCCATTCCGCCGTTTTCCATCAAGCCGGCGTTCGAGGAGATGTTGCCGCCGAGCGTCGGCACGGGGTTCGCCGGATCGAAGCGGTAGATCGTCGCGGAGTTGGCCGCGTCCGGCTTCTGCGGTGAGAGCGTGCCGTCGGCGTGGAAGTAGTAGGGTGTGTACTGCGTGCGTGCGAGCGGGAACTCCTGCTCGTCGCGCCACGCGCCGCCGTGCTGCATCCTACCTTGCGGCGACTTGCGCCCGTCGCCGCCGCCCATGACGAAGATGCGCACGGGCGCGATCTTTTCCGCGCCGTTGTCAGTGCCCTTCATCCAGTGATCGAACCAGCGCAGGTGCCAGTCTAAGAAGTTGAGCGCCGCCTCGCGCGGGAACTCGACCTCTCCCGCGACGTTCCGGCCCTCGCCGCCGTGCGTCCACGGCCCGATGATCAACTTCTGCGGCGCGTGCTTCGCCTTCGACAGCGCCTGCCAGTTCATCGAGACCTGCCGCGTCCACGAATCGAACCAGCCCGTGACGTGATAGACGGGGATGTCAGAATAATTTTTCGTGTTGTCGATGACGGACAAGCCGATCTGTTTCCAGTAGTCGTCGTAGTCGCCGTGGCGCATCGCCTCGATGAGCCAGGCCTCGTATTCGGGAATGAGCTTGAGTGCGGTCGTCCCCTTTTTGATGGGCAGCTCCCAGATGTGCTGCTGAATCTGCGCGGCTTGTTTGGCGAGCGCGTCTTTGATCACGGGGTCTTCGAGCGCGCGCTTGGCGGTGGGGCCGCCGATGGTGAAAATCCAGTTGACGAAGCGCAGTTCAAACGCGCCGCTGTGTCGAAAGCCCGCGATGCCGACGTTCGAGAGCGCATCGACGGGGATGATCGTCGTCAGGTGCGGCGGGTTCATCTCGGCGGCGGCGTGCTGCGTGCCGCCGGGATAGCTCGTCCCGATCATGCCGACACGCCCGTCCGACCACGGCTGGCGCGCGACCCACTCGACGGTGTCGTAGCCGTCGCGCCCGTCGTCGAGCATCATTCGCCAAGTGCCTGCGGAGGCGAAGCGGCCGCGCACGTCGTTTAGGACGACGGCGTAGCCGTGCTCGGCGAAGAAGATCGCCTCACGGATGTCGCCGCGCCCGGTCTTGTCATAAGGGGTGCGCTCTAAGATCGTCGGGTACTTACCCGCGAGCGCCGCGCCCTCTTTCGCCGGGAGATAAACGTCCGCCGCGAGTTTCACGCCGTCGCGCATCGCAAGCATGACGTTCTTCTGGACGGCGACGTCGGGCGGAATGACGAGGGGGGGCGGCTGTGGCGGAGTCTGTGCCAGACACGCGCCCGCGAGGAGCAGGAGCAACAACGCGACGCGGGCGAGTTGAAGCATGGTGGGTCTCTTTTGCATGTTGACCTCAAATTGAGCGGGAGTCGGTTGACTGAAAATACATGCCATGTTCTTCCTCGCGCCTTTGCGCCTTTGCGTGAGAATAATCTTTCACGCAAAGGCGCAAAGACGCCAAGGGTACAAGAGGCTTGGTTTGGAAGTCTCAATACGAAGTGCTGATGTCGTGACGTGAATACACGATCAGCCCGAGGCGGTCAACGAAATTTTCGAGTGTGAGTGTTCAGGCGCGGGCGTTGATGGCGTAGCGACCGAGCTTGAGTTGGAGACCACGGCGGGTGATGCCGAGCGTGCGCGAGGCGCGCGAGATGTTGCCGCCATGCTTGCGCAGCGCGTCGGCGATCATGCGCCGTTCGAGTTCTTCGACCGCTTCGGGCAGCGTCAGGTCTTCCGGCACGGAGAAGGCCGACGAAGAGAAGACCCCAGAAGCTGTCTGCGCTGAAAATGTCGTGGAAGTTCGTTGCAGTTCCGGCGAGAGATGGTCGGGCGCGATGACCGTGCCCTCTTCAGAGCGCGCCGCGATGCGCTGGATTTCGTTTAAGAGCTGGCGCACGTTGCCCGGCCAGTCGTAAACCATGAGCAAGTCCATCGCCTCGGGCGAGATGCGCAAGCCCGCGCGCCCAAACTTTGCGGCGAAGTGGTTGACGTAGTGGTTCGCGATGATCGGAATCTCGGGCCTGCGTTCCCTGAGCGGCGGCACTCTCAGGCGGATGACGTTCAGACGATAATACAAATCTTCGCGGAAGCGACCGTCAGCCACCATGCTCTCCAAGTCCGTGTTCGTCGCCGCAATCACTCTCACGTCCACCTTCGCCGGACGCTGCTCGCCGAGCGGCTGTATCTCACCCTCCTGAAGGAAGCGGAGCAATTTCGGTTGAATGTCGAGCGGGAGGTCGCCGATCTCGTCGAGGAAGAGCGTGCCCCCGGCGGCCGTGCGGATCACGCCGGGAGAGTCCGAGACCGCCCCCGTGAACGAGCCTCTGCGGTAGCCGAACAGATATGCGTCGGAGAGTTCCTTCGGCACCGCCGTGCAGTTGAAGGGGACGAAGACCTTGTCGCGCCGAGACGAGAGCGAATGGATCGCACGGGCGACTAACTCCTTGCCCGTGCCGCTCTCGCCCGTGATCAAAACGGTCACGTCCGAGGAGCGTATCTTGTGGACTTCCTCGACGAGGCTCGTCATCGCCGGAGACGAATGGATGAAGCCGGGCAGGAAGCTGTCGCGCGCAGTCGCGCTCGGCTCCGCACCGTCCGCGCCCTCGCGCCCGCGCTCGCGAAACGCGCAGACGTCTAAGCCCAGCTCGACGACGCGCAGCAGCGAATCGAGAGAGCCACCGCCGGGCAGCGTGACCTGTTCGCGCGGTGCGGCGATGAGCGTCGCGGGGCGCGCGCTGCCGGGTCGCAGCTCGAAGAGCGCGGCATCCCTCGCTGCTGCGACACCTTCGCGCGCGGCGTCCGATTCGGCGCGCGCGAGCTTGTCGATCAACTCGTCGCATTCGGCGGGCGTCCAGCCGTGGCAGACGACGGCGCGCGCGCCTTCGTCGTCCGGCTCGACGATGAGCACTTGTCGCGCACCCGTCTCCTGCGAGACGACCGCCGCGAGTTCGCGCAGCAGCAGCTCGCGCGAGGTGACGGCCTCGGTCAGACGCAGCAGAATGAGCTGCGTCAAACTCGCGATCTCTTGCTGGCGGCGCGGCTCGCTCCGGCGGCCGAGCGCGGCCAGCGCCTCGGCGACGCGCTCGGCGTCACTGCGGGCGCCCAGCTCGCGGAACGTGTCGGCGGCTTGGGCCAGACATTCGGCGGCGCGTTCGGAATGCGTCTCGGCGTAGGCGCGACCCAGTTCGCAGCGCGCGACGGCGCTGCGGTAGCGGTCGCCGAGCATCTCGTAGATCGAGAGGCTGCGCCCGAAGTGCTGCGAGGCTTTGACCGCGTCGCCCCGCGCCAAGGCGAGCGCGCCCTGAAGCCGCTGCGACTCGCCCGCGATGGCGAGGTCTGCGGGCGAGTCGGTCATCTCGTCGGAGACGAGGCGCAGCTCGTCCGCCGCGTCAACGTGTTCGCCGCGCCGCAAGTGGGCTTCGGCGAGCAGCAGACGCGAGTCGCAGACCGCCTGCCGGTCGCCGATGCGCGCGGCGAGTTCGAGCGCGCGGTTGCCCTCTTCGAGCGCGCGCTCCGTCTGCCCCAGTGCGAGGTGGCAGCGACCGAGCGTGCGCAGCGCCTGACCGGAGTACCACTTGTTGACGTGCTCTTCCGAGATGGCGACGGCGCGTTCAAGGTGCGACTGCGCCCCTTCGAGATCGCCGCGCAACAGCAGCAGCTCACCGAGCGAGTCGAGGATCATCGGGACGCGCCCCTTGGCGTCCGCCTCGGAGGCGAGCGCGAGCGCGCGCTCTAACGCCTGCTGCGCCCTGTCCCAGTCGCCCGTGAGCGTCAGGAGCACGCCGAGATTGTTGTAGCAGCCGTCAACGGCGTTGACCTTGTGCTCAGTGCGCTCGTAGTGGCTGATCGCCTTTTCGAGGTGAGCGATGCCTTCGTGCGGTCGCTTGAGGAAGATGCAGACGCCCGCCGTGTTGGTGTGAATCTTGCCGAGCAGGTAAGGCGCGTGCCGCTCGCCGATCAGCTTCTGCGCCTGCTCCAGGTGATCGAGCGACAGCTCGTAGTTGCCCTCGTAGAGTTCCGCCAGACCGATGGCGTAGTAAGCCTCCGCCAGCCCGCGCCAGTCGCCCGTACCTCGGTAGTGCTCAAGCGCCTTCCGCGCGTGATCACGCGCGATGGTGTACTCGTTGATGCTGCGATAGACGCGCGCCAGCGCGAGGAAGAGCGCGCCGCTCAAGGGCGCCGACAGCGCGTCGCCTGTGCCTTCGGTCTCACGCAGCGCCGCGTTCAGCAGCGCAATTGCCTTCGGGTGATCGCCCGCGTGATTATAGACGAGTCCCAACTGTGCCCCGACGAGCGCCGCCGCCTCTGAGTCGAGCCCGACGCGCCCCTCCGGGGGCTCGTACATCTGGATCGCCGCGAGCGCTTCGTCGTAGCGGCCCTGCATCTCCAAAGATTCCGAGAGGGCACAGCGAGCTTTGGCTAAGAGCGACGGCTCGCCCTTCGCCGCGCGCATGATCGAGGCGACGCGCGACTCGACCCGCGCAGAGGCGCCCTGATCGAGCAGCGCACGCAGCTCTTCGAGGTCGCGACCGAGCGTCTGGCGCGCGGCGACTCTCACCTGCTCGCGCCGCGCTTCGCTCGCGCTATGTGGGTTAAGCAACACGCCCATCAAGTTTCTACTCGCGCCGGAAATTTATGCCGAAAATAATTTCTAACCATAACACCCCCGGCGCACGAGTCTCAATCGCTGAAGGCTGAGCGCGTGGCGCGGGCGCGGGCGGCAGACGCGGGGCGCGAAACGGCGTGGTCGTGCCTCGTTGATCGTCGTGCTAGTTAATTGACGGGGCTAACGTGACTCTCTCGTAGGTGCAATGCAGCTTGAAGCCGAGGCGTCGGTAAAGCGCCTGCGCCGTCGCGTTCCCTTCTTCGACCATCAGGCAGACGACGGGCGCGCGCCGCAGCAGCAGGCAGCTCAGGTGCGAGAGACACTTTTGCGCGTGCCCCTTGCCGCGCTCACGTGGATCGACGTAGAGCCCTTCGAGGTAAATCGCCTCCGGCGTCTCGGACGCGACATCAACTTTGAAGACGAGACGCCCGCCCTCGCACCAGACCCAGACGCGCCCCTGCTCGATGCGCCGCGCCGTGCGGACGCGGAAGCCGACGGGGTCGGCTCTGAGCGGGTTGACGCCGCACGTCCCTTCCGCCATCTCGGCGTTCGCACTCATGACCAGCTCAAGGTGCGCGAGCGTGGCGACGCGCAGACCGTTGACCGGCTCTGCATCGGCGGGCGGTTGACACAGCGCCAGGAGCTGCTCGTGTTTGGAGCGCAGCCGATCAGGTGTGAGGTCCGCGCGATGTTCGCAAAAGAGTCTCACGCTGCCCGCCTCGCCGATGATGGTCTTGAGCTGTAGCGTCGCAGGCGCACTGCGCGCAAGCGCGAGGAGCGCATCGAGGCGCGGCGCTTCAAACAATGTCACGTGTCCGACGAGCGCCACGCCGACGAGGCGGCCACGCGCGTCGCGGCAGCCGTAAAAGTGTCCGCGATTGAACGAACTCTCCAGACCGTTGTCGCGGATGAGCCCCGACATGATGACGTTGCGCAGCGGTCGCCTCGACAAAAACCCAAGCGCCTCGCCCTCGTCCCCTTCGATTAAACGGGCGATGGTCAGCGACTCGGGAGCCGGCACGGCGGGATGGAGACCCGCGCAGAGTCGGCGTGTCGCCGTTGACGGTCGCTGAAGCGTTCTGTCGTGTCGCATGAGTGGTACAACGGCGCGCCGTCCGCGGTCGCGCCGTTGGCGGGACGTTCGGGAGCTGGCCGGTCTTGCTAGTTACCGCCACCGTCGGGAACGATCGTCATCGAGAGTGTGGGGAGACCGTTCGCCAACGTGGCCAGGGCGCGCGTGATTGCGTCGTTGATGAGCACGCCGTCGTTG
>JBJMGS010000004.1:0-31797 GCA_045807785.1 Pyrinomonadaceae bacterium | reverse complement strand
GGAATTAACGGCCAAGGCGGCCACGAAAATCAGCGCCGTTAACATTCGCTTCGTCAAGGCAAACATGATGTGCTTCATCCTCTCTTCAATTAGTCCGCGCCGGCTTAATCACCCGCGTCGCCGTAGATTTCCTCTTCCACCCTCGCCACTTCACGACCGATTAAGCCGCCGACTCTTGGATCGCGTCCACGCCTGACGGCCCGCACGAAGTCCTCGACGAGCGGCTGGTGCGTGTTCGCGTGCGGCGGCAGCGTCTCGACGCGTTCGCCTGCGCCGGTCGCGATCCTGATCGTGCCCTCGTTCAACACCGGCACGTGAATCGAGCCTGCGCTGCCGAAGATGTGCAAGGTGTCTTGCGGCTCGCGCGCGGCGTGGGTCACAGAGAGCGTGGCTTGTGGCCCGCCGTCGAACTGCAACAGGGCGCTCGCGGTGTCTTCCACCTCGCGCTCGAACAGTTGGTTGCCGGACAGCCCCCTGATCTCCTTGACGCGCCCGAACAGGTTGAGCAGGACTTCGATCCGGTGGCTGCCGAAGTCGAACATGGGGCCGCCGCCGGACAGTCGCTTCTCGACGAGCCAGCGGCGCGGGTGTGTCGGCTCCGGGTTGAAACGCTCGAAGGCGTTCACCTGCGCGACGACCGCGCGCCCGATCTCGCCCGCGCCGAGAATCGCCTTGATGCGCTCGACGACCGGGTAGAAGTGCCGGTAGTAGGCGACGCCCAGGCGCACGCCTTTTGCCGCGCAGGCGGCCAGCACCTGATCGCACTCGGCGATGCTCATCGCCATAGGCTTTTCACACAGGACGTGCTTGCCCGCCTCGGCGGCGGCGATTGATTGCTCTGCGTGCAGGTGGACGGGCGTCGCGACATAGACGGCTTCGACCTCTTCGTCTGCGACTAACTCTCGCCAGTCGGCGTACCAACGCCGCGCCCCGAACTCTCCGGCGAAAGCTTCGGCGAGTTCTCGGCGGGCGCGACCGACCGCCACCAGTTCACAGTCGGGCAGCGCGCTGAACGCCGGGGCGACGCGCCGGCACGCGATGTCGCCGCAGCCGATGAGTCCCCAGCGCAGAGGTGGCGTGTCAGACATTTGATCCACGTCGAAAGATGACAGGGGTCGCGGGCGTTGGCTGCTCAACTCTTCCGTGCGCGCGCTTGTCGGATGAGCCAGCGGCTCAGGTCTTGCGCCGCCTTGTAGTTGTCGAACTCGGCGGGGAGTTTGCGCCCGTCAACGTACTCGTTATAGAGCCAAGGGTCGCCGACGGCGAAGACTGTGCCGCGCCCGAACTTTGAGACGGCCAAGATCACGTCGCCGTGATCGACGATTGACGCTCGCGCGGGCGGCGCGACGGCGAGCGTGGAAATCTCTTTCAGGTAAAGCTCTCGCGCCGTCTCGAAGATCGCGTGCGCGGCGGGCACGACGATCCTGCCGGTCGCGTAGTCATCCGCCTGCACGCGGTTGCGGCTGTCCTCGTTGAATCGTATGCCGAACTGCCCGGCCAGTCGGTTGAAGTGCTCAAACTCCGCGTTGCCCTTGTCGTTCCCCATCAACACGAGCACGCCGCCGGACTTCACCCAGTCGGCGATGGCCTTCGCGTCCGCCGCTTCGACGTAGTGCGGATTTTCGTTCTCCGCGGGCGTATCCGGATCGACGATGATGTAGATATCCGCGCGCGCGAGACTCTGACTGGTCGGCGCGACCGCCAGAGTCTCAGTGCTCGCGCCGAGGCTGCGGAAGATGTCGCCCCAGAAAGAGAAGCCGCTGTTCGGCTGCTCATCCCACTTGTAGTGGAAAGGCATGAGCCGCCCGGTCGCGTCCTTTTTCGTCTCGCTGTTGAAGTAGGAATCCAGCAGCACGGTCTTGCCTTTGCCGACCTGCTGCCCTGCGGCAAGCTCCATCTCGCTGCTGGCGAGCAGGAACGCGCCCACGCCCTTCGGGTCGTTGGCCACCACCTTCTCGCTCAGGTAGTACTCATAGCTCCCATCGCGGTATGGGTTGCCTCCGAGACCTGCGACGCTGACCGTGCCGTTGAGACTAACCTGCCCGTTCGCGTCCTGTTCGACGAAACGCTTGACGATGCCCGCGTAACCTTTCCGCGCGACGCCGAGGTAGGAGGCAGGCAAGTAACCCTGCCGCGCGCCCTTCGCCAGCGCATAGACGAACATGCAGGAGGCGGACGACTCCAGGTAATTCCCTGGCGCGCCGCCCTTGTCGAGCACCTCGTACCACAAGCCCGACTTCGGCTCCTGATACCGCTCGACGGCGACGGCGAGGCGTCGCAGGATTTCCAACAGGGCTTTCCGCTGCGGGTGGTCTTTCGGAAAATAGTCGAGCGTGTCAACGAGCGCCATCGCGTACCAGCCCATCGCGCGCCCCCAGAAGTTGGGCGAGCGCCCCGTCGCCGGGTCAGCCCAACGCTGCTTTCTCGATTCGTCCCAGCCGTGGTAGAGCAAGCCGGTCTTAGCGTCGCGAGCGTGCCGCTCCATCAGGACGAACTGCGCGGCAATGTCGTCGAAGGCGGCGTCCTCGTGGAATACCTGGGCGTACTCCGCGTAGAAGGGCTCGCCCATGTAGAGACCGTCGAGCCACATCTGCGCGGGATAAATCTTCTTATGCCAGAAGCCGCCCTCGGTCGTGCGCGGCTGCGTCCTTAATTGTTCGCGCAACAGCCCAGCAGCCTTCCTGTACTTCTCCTGCCCCGTGACCTTGTAGAGCGAGAGCAGGAGTCTGCCAGGCATCACGTTATCGAGGCTGTCATCCTCCGGCTTGTAAGTGCGGATCGTGCCGTCTGCGCCGACGAAGTGATCCATGCCCTGCTGCACATACTTGAAATACTGCCCGTCGCCCGTGCCGCGCCAGACTCGCATGAGCCCCTCAAGCAGCACGCCCTGCTCGTAAGCCCACTTCTCAGGTTTGCCCGCCTCATTCGTCAGAGCGTCGGGGCGGCGCGCCATCACACTCTCCGCCGCGCGCGCCGACAGAGACCGGGTCTGCGCCGCGCCGACGACGATGCACGCATGCAGCAGCAGGAAGACAATGAATAGAATTTGCAACCTTCGTACGGAGGCGGACGTTCGAAGCATGTGTGCCAGTTGTGAGACCGGGAGAAGCGCTAATTTCCAGACGCTTGAACGACGCGAAACGGCTGCGAACAGCTGCGACCAAGACGAACCAATTTGACGCAGGGCAGACGGTCGCCCTTCATTGGTCAGACCTCCGCGGCGCGAGGCTTCAAATACTGCTCGACAAATCATCGTGAACACTTATATAATCCTGCCCTCTGACGAGGGCACTTCATAAACTAGCCGACGACCGTGAGCCGCCCGCTCTTATTTCCGGTCACACAATCTTCCAAAAGGCATAAATGGTATGACCGATTCAAATCCTGAGATATTCAAAACCGTCGCCCCGGAGCGGCACGGGACGACCTCCTCGGAAGTCGTCCAACAGCTCCAGGAGATGATCCACCGCGGCGAACTGCGCCCTGGCGACCGCCTGCCGCCCGAGCGCGATCTGGCGAAACTGCTTGGCGTCAGCCGGCCCACCCTGCGCGCCGGGATACGCTCGCTGGCGGCGGTCGGCGTCCTCCAGTCGCGACAGGGCGCGGGCACTTTCGTCGTCGAGTCCGACGGCACGCCCGCGCTCGACAGCAGCACGCTCAGCCTGATGGCGTCGCTGCACGGGCTCACGTCGGGCGAGATGTTCGAGGCGCGTCGGTCGCTCGAGATGGCGGTCGCGGGTCTCGCCGCGGAGCGCGCGACGGGCGAGCAGATCGCCACGATGGCGGAAGAGATCACGGGGATGTACGCCTCGCTCGAAGACCCGGAGCAGTTCCTCGTCCACGACGTGCGCTTCCACCAGGCAGTCGCCGCCGCCTCTGGCAACCGCATCCTGACGGCGCTGATGAACATGGTCGCGAAGGTGCTCTTCGACATTCGCATCAAGACGGTCAAGCGCGCCACGGACCTCAAGGAATCCGCCGAGATGCACCGGCGCGTCTATCGCGCGATCCGCGCGCGCGACCCCGAAGCCGCCGGTAACATGATGCGCGATCATCTCACCCTCGCGCAGCGCGGCTGGGACCTCGAAGATGAAGTCGGCACGCCGAGGCTCCCCTCCGGCAACGGCGACAACAGCAACGGCGCGAGCCACGCTTAACTCTGTCTTATCCCTGCGAGCGCGCCGGAGTCCAGATCAACTCGCGGACGCCGCGCGCGCCTCCCGCACAATTTCAAGGAACTGCCGCGCGCGCTCCGTAATCAACTGAGCGCGTCCTTCGCCGAGCGCCTTCGTGTCCACGAGATCAGCGCCGACGCCGAGCGCGCTCGCGCCCGCCCTGATGAAATCCGCGGCACTCTTCAGCGACACGCCACCCGTCGGCACGAGTTCGACCTGCGGCAGAGGGGCTTTGAGCGCCTTGAGGTAGCTCGCGCCGCCCAGCGCGCCCGCCGGAAAAACTTTGACGAAGTCAGCGCCCGCCGTCCAAGCCTGCAACACTTCGGTTGGCGTCAGCGCGCCCGGCAACACGGCGACGCCGTAACGACGGCAACAAGCGATCGTCGCCGCGTCGAGCGCTGGACTGACGACGAACTGCGCTCCGGCGAGGATGCACGCGCGCGCCGTCTCCGCGTCGAGCACCGTGCCCGCGCCGACGAGCACTTCGTCGCCGTAACGAGTAGATAGTTCTTCGATGACGCGCACCGCGCCCGGCACGGTCAGGGTAATCTCAAGGATCGAGATGCCGCCTTCTCTAATCGCCTCGACCGCCCGCAGCGCCTCGTCCGCCGAGGCGGCGCGCACCACGGGGACGATGCCCGTCTCTTTGATCCGTCGGATGACTTCTGATTTTTGCATCAAGCTTCACGTCGTCTGACGCCCACCAGGACGCACGACTTCGACTCTCACAACTTCCCCGCTTCAACGCGCCACGCGCGCCGTGCCGCCGCGCATCACGCGCTCTACTTCGGCGAGCGTCGCCGTCGTCGTGTCGCCCGGCGTCGTCATCGCCAACGCGCCGTGCGCCGCGCCGCACTCGACCGCCCACTGCGCTCCCTTCCCCGTGAGGAAGCCGTAGATCAGCCCCGACGCGAACGAGTCGCCGCCGCCCACGCGGTCGTAGATTTCCAGATTCTCGCGCGTCGGTGCTTGATATAACTCACCATCGAAATAGCAAACCGCGCCCCAGTCGTTCGAGGTCGCCGTCTTCGCGTGCCTGAGCGTCGTCGCCACGACCTTGAAGTTCGGAAACTCGGCGACGGCGCGCTCGATCATGCGTTGGAACTTTTCCGCGTCGAGCGTCGAGTGGTGCTCGTCCAAATCTTCGACCTCGAAACCGAGGCAGGCGGTGAAGTCCTCTTCGTTGCCGAGCATCACGTCAACGAGTGGCGCGAGTTCCCTGTTCACCTCTTGCGCTCGTTCCTTGCCGCCGATTGACTGCCAGAGCGACGCGCGGTAGTTCAGATCGTAAGAGACGACTGCGCCGTACCGCTTCGCCGCCCGCATCGCCTCTCTGGCGACGAGCGGCGTCGTCTCGGAGAGGGCGCAGAAGATGCCGCCCGTGTGGAACCAGCGCGCGCCTTCCTCCATGAAAATCTTTTCCCAGTCGATCTCGCCGGGCTTGAGCTGCGAGACGGCGGTCTGCCCGCGGTCGGAACAGCCGAGCGCGGCGCGCAAGCCAAAGCCACGCTCCGTGAAGTTCAGACCGTTGCGCACGACGCGACCAACGCCGTCATATTTGATCCAAGAGACGTGCGACTGATCGACGCCGCCCTGATAGATCAAATCCTCGACCAGCCGCCCGACCGGATTATCGGCGAGCGCGGTGACGATGGCCGTGTCGAGTTTGAAGCAACGCCGCAGCCCGCGCGCGACGTTGTACTCGCCGCCGCCCTCCCACACCTGAAACTTGCGCGTCGTGTGGATGCGCTCGTCTCCGGGGTCGAGCCTGAGCATCACCTCGCCGAGGCTCACGCAGTCCCAACGACACTCCGCCTTCGGTTTAATCTGCAACTCGGTCTGCAACTCAACGCCCCTCGATGATGGTTACCTCGAAAGTCAAAAACGATCGCGTCCGTCAGAAAATCTTGACCGGCTCGAGTCTGGGGGCGAGCAGGTGCATGACGGCGAGCGCGACCAGATAGGCGCTGCCGGCGATAATGAAAATCGGCAGGTACGAGCCCGTGTATTGCAGGATCAAGCCGACGGTCGTCGCGATCAACATGCCGCCGATAGAACCTGCCATCCCGCCGATGCCGACGACCGAGCCGACCGCGCGGCGCGGAAACATATCGGAGGCGAACGTGAAGATGTTTGCGCTCCAACCCTGATGCGCCGCCGCCGCCAGCGAGACGAGCGCGACCGCGACCCAGAGGTTCGAGGCGTGTGCGGCGAAGATGATCGGCACGACCGAGCAGGCGCAGATGAGCATGGCGGTCTTGCGCGCACGGTTCACCGTCCAGCCGCGCTTGATGAGCGTCGAAGAGAGCCAGCCGCCGCCGATGGAGCCGACATCCGCCGCAACGTAGATGACGACGAGCGGCAGTCCGATCTGCGTGATGTTCAGGTGGTAATTCGTGTTGAGGAACTTCGGCAGCCAGAAGAGGTACACCCACCAGATCGGATCGGTCAGAAACTTGCCGATGGCGAACGCCCAAGTCTGCCGGTGCGGGAGTAGTCTCGCCCAGGGTATCTTCGTCGTCGGCTCTGCCGGGTCAGACTGGATGTGTGCGAGTTCGGCGCGAGAGAGCTTCGGGTGCTCCTGCGGGCGGCGGTAGATCGCGACCCAGCACGCGAGCCAGATGAAGCCGAGCGTGCCGGTGATGATGAATGCCCACTGCCAGCCGTAGTTGATGGCGATGAACGGGACGGCGAGCGGCGCGACGATGGCGCCGACGTTCGAGCCTGAGTTGAAAATGCCGGTCGCGAGCGCGCGCTCCTTCTTCGGGAACCACTCGGCAACCGTCTTGATCGCCGCCGGGAAGTTCCCCGCCTCGCCCAAGCCCAGGCTGAAGCGCGCTACCCCAAAGCCGAACGCCGAGCTTGCCAGCGCGTGACACATCGCAGCGATTGACCAGAAGCCGACGGCGAAGGAGAACCCTTTGCGTGTCCCGAACCTGTCCATCAGGCTCCCGATGATCAGCAGGCCGAGCGCATACGCCGCCTGAAACGCCGTGTTGACGTAACCGTACTGCGCTTCGTTCCAGCCGATGGCGTGCTTGAACGAATCGTCGGTGGCGAGGATGCCCAAGACCTGCCGGTCGATGTAGTTGATGGTGGTCGCGAAAAAAAGGAGCGCACAGATGAGCCAACGATAGCGACCGACGCGCGTGTTCGCCTCCTCAAATGCGGCGATGGCTGCGCCTGTCGCGCTCGCGCCCGTACCGATAGGCGCGATCTCAGCTTCCGCTTTTGGCCGCGCCGTTTCTTCGACGATCCGACTTGTCTTACTCATCTTACTCATTAGCTTTATCTCAATCGTTAGCCAGCGACAATTTTCCAGTCCACTGTTTTAGAGAGTCAACACATCGGGCGAGAGGTACGCGCGCCCGTGTAGCTCGACGCTGATCTGGGGCCACCCGGTAGTCGTGGTAATCGTCTCTGCTTCGTCAGCAAAGACGACGCAGGTCTCTTCAACCTTCGTCCCCGTGATGGAAGGGTTCCACGCGAACGCCTGCCCCGCCTGAACCCGCTCGGCGCACGCGGGGTGTGCCACCCAGTCGCGCGTGCGATAGCCGCATGCCCCGCCCTGATGATGCAGGTGCTCCTCGCCCGCGAAGCCTTCCGCCGCGTAAGCGCGCGACGCCACTTCGTACAACTCCGCGCCGCTCGTCGCGGGGCGCGTCGCCGCGAGCAGTTGCGCGTTGACGCGCGCGGCGGCGTCGGTGCGTCGCCGTAGTTCTTCTGAGATCGCCCCCGCGCAGACGATGCGCGTGAGCGACGCGACGAGCCCTCCGCGCCGCGCGCAGGCGACGACCATCAAGACGCGCTCCCAACGGCGCGCGGTCGGCACAGGGTGACGAAACTGCGCGAGCCTCTCGTCCGCCGCGACCAGCATCACGACGCCGCGCATGTCGCGCGCCGCCAGCGCGTCCGACGCGCGACGCGTGATCTCCGTTTCACTCTCGCCGGGTTCGAGACGGCGCATCAGCTCGCCGAGAGCCGCGCCCGCGTCGCGACCGAGGGCGCGGTATCGCTCAAGCTCCGCGTCGGTCAGTTGATAACGGCAGCGTGCGATCAAGCCTTCGACCGTCCGCACGTCCGCGCCGAGCGGCAGGTCGGAGCCGAGCGGCGCACCGCCTTCGAGCAAGGCGGCAGCGCGATCCGCGAGGAACGTCGGTGCGGCCTTCTCCGCTTCCCAACCGAACTCGACTGGCTCAAACTCCGCCGCCGAAATCTCTTCCGCCAACAGGCGCGGCATCTCGATCCGGCTCGCAAGCACGAAGCGCCGCCCGTCGGCACGCACGAGCAGCGCGCACGCTCCTGCGTCGCGGCTCGTGTCAACGCCGTTCGTGCCGCCCGCGGTCAGCCAAGAGAAATTGTGCTGCGCGCAAAGCAGCACGCCGCCGAGTCGCTCCGCGCCGAGCAGGCGCACCAGCCGCTCGGTCTTCGCCGCGATTTCTGCCTGCCCGTTCACGATCTCTGAAGGACGACGAACCGACTTCGAACCGGGTTGATGACGTTTGAAATAATTACTGACTAATCTGGGGGTGACGCCGGTAGAGGTATGACCAATTTGCCGACGACGTAGCTGTGTAACATCGCGCCCGATTCTCTGTCAAGCCCGTTTGTGTGATTATTAAAAATGCTTTCATCGATTTCCCACTTGCGGCGGCGCGGATCGCTTGCCTGACGTTTACACCTATGATAAAAATGGTCCCCGTAATTGGTTAGACCATTTTTCGATCTAGCGATGAACGTCGCCATGCCTTTAGGGCGTCGAGGTCTCGCTGAGCTTGAATAAGTAAGGAAGTAAAACATGTCCGCTCCCGGTCTGCATAGCACACAGAGGCGCGTCATCGGCAGTAACGTCTGGTTGAGCCGCACGGGCGACGACGCATCAGTCGCGCTCGCCCAACTCTCCGCCCGAACGATCACGCCCGAAGTGCTGCCGACGGAAGAAGCGGTCGGGCGCGCCATGTTCGAGGAGTTGGAAGACGCGGCGCGCGGCAGAGAGGGCGACCTCGTTATCATCCTGCTCGGCGGACGCGGCGCGCAAGCCATGCACCGGCGTTTGGGCGAGTTGGCGAAGGGTGACGATATCGATCCGCTGCTCGGTCGCCTGCACGTCTTCACGCAGGACGCGCTCGCGCCCATGCGCATGGAGAGCGGGTTCAGTTTCGTGCGCGACTTCGAGCGCCTGCTCGGCGAAGCCTTCTTCAAAAAGATCAAGAGCTTCACTTCGATGCGCACGGACACGGGCGATCTCGAAAGCGAGCTGGCGCGCTACGTCGAACAACTCGAAGCACTCGGCGGCATAGACATCTTCTTTCTGGGGCACGGCCCCGAGGCGGACGCGGCTTCACACCTCGCCTACATCAAGCCCGGCTCGGGCGCGACAGCCTCCGACGTGGCAGGGCTCATCCCGATCTCCGCGAGCATCCTTGAGCACCACATCACCAAGTTCAAAGCCGGCGGCAGCGCCGCGACCGCAGCGGACGAAGCGGAGTGTCGCGCGGCGACGCACATCCTGACGCTCGGCCCCGCCTGCATCCTGCGCGCGCGCCGCGCCGTCCAGTCAATCGTTGACGCGAGCACCGCGCCCGCCAAGCGCGCGAGCTACCGGCGCGTCCTGGAAACCGAGATCGCGACTGATACGCGGGAGCGCGCCGCGCAGCTCGACGAGAACCCCGGACTCTGGGCGCGGCTGCACCCTAACTTAAGATCGCTCGTGCTGCCTGACGTGCTGGAAGCTTAGGCGGCGGTAAACTTTGACCTGTCAGATCACACCCGAGGGAGGACGTTTACGATGAGCGCGGAAGTTACATCACAGAGCATTAACGCCGAGACCTGTTTCGTGCCCGCCACGCACAAGGGCACGGGGCGGCGCAACGCCGTCACGCCCGGCAAGACCGCCGCGCGCTACCTGCACTACGGGCGCATCACGCTCGCCGCGGGCGACGCGCCGCTCACCTTCGACAACCGAGATCACGAGACGGGGCTCATCTGCCTGAACGGCGCGGCGCAAATCTTAGTCGCGGGCGAGACTTTCGATCTCACGCGCTACGACGCGCTCTACGTCCCGCGCGACTCGCGGATCGAGGTGCGCGCCGCGGGCGACGCGGGCTGCGACTTTGCCGAAGTCTCCGCGCCAGTCGAGGGGCGTTACCCCTTGCAGCTCGTCCGTTTCGCCGACGTGCGAGAGAACCCGAAGCTGCACGTTCTGGCCGGCTCGACTTCAGCCGAGCGCGATCTGAACGTGCTCATCGGCAGCAACGTCGAGGCCGGGCGCATCATGGCGGGCGTCACCTTCTCGAAGCCCGGCAACTGGACTTCGTGGCCCCCGCACGAGCACTCGCGGATGCTCGAAGAGGCGTACCTCTACATCGACATGCCCGCGCCCGCGTGGGGCGTCCAGTTCGTTTACACGAACCCGGCGGAGCCGGAGCTGATGCAGGTCGTGCGCGAGGGCGACGTGGTGCTGATGCCGAAGGGCTTCCACCCGAACGTCGCCGCGCCCGGCTCGCAGATCAACTTCCTCTGGATGATGGCGGCGCATCGTGAAGGCGTTGACCGGCAGTTCGGCGTCGTCAACGTGCAGCCGGAATACGCCGCTGGCGGCTCCGGGCTCGAAGCGGCGAGCGACGGCGAGAAACGCTGACGCCGCACGCGACGACGCTCCGGCACACAACAATGCCACAGTGATTCTCGACAAGTTCAGACTCGACGACCGTGTCGCGCTCGTCACGGGCGCGTCCGCCGGACTCGGCGCTGGCATAGCTGTCGCACTCGCCGAAGCGGGCGCGCACGTCGCCGCGCACGGCAACTCGCGCACACCCGACGCGACGTGCGAATTCATCGCGCGCACAGGGCGGCGCAGCCTCGCCCTGCGCGGCGATCTGGCGGACAAGGCCACCCCGCAACAACTCGTCGCGCGCACGCTCGACGAATTCGGTCGCCTCGACATCCTCATCAACAACGCCGGCACGATCCGCCGCGCGCCCGCCGCCGACTACTCGGAAGGAGACTGGGCGCACGTCATCGAGGTCAATTTGTCGAGCGTCTTTCGCCTGTCGCAGCTCGCCGGGCGGCAGATGCTGGCGCAGGGCGGCGGCAAGATCGTCAACATCGCCAGCCTGCTCTCGTTTCAGGGCGGCGTCACCGTCCCGGCTTACGCCGCGTCCAAAGGCGGCGTCGCGCAACTGACGAAGGCACTGGCTAATGAGTGGGCGGCGCGCGGCGTCAACGTCAACGCCATCGCGCCCGGCTACATGCGCACCGACAACACGCAGGCTTTGCAACAGGACGAGACGCGCAACCGGCAGATACTCGAACGCATCCCCGCCGGGCGCTGGGGCGAGCCGGAAGACCTGACGGGCGCGGCGGTCTTCCTCGCCTCTTCTGCCAGCGACTACCTGCACGGGCACGTCCTCGTCGTTGACGGCGGCTGGCTGGGCAGGTGACGCGTCGGACGCAGCACGACGCTCTCACGCGCGCCATCCTTTTTAGCGACTTGTCAGAACCTCCCGCGGTAGCGGGTGGGTATCGGCCACGTCGCCACCCACCCGCTACCGTAGGCGGTTCTGACCTACTTTAATGAGAATAACGGACATCCGCGAGCGCACGATCCCGATCCGCTCCGCCAACCGCAACGCCGTCATCTCTTTTTCCGAGATGACGGTCTCCGCCGTCGCCGTCGTCTCGGACGTGGTGCGCGCGGGCAAGCGCCTCGTCGGCTACGGCTTCCACTCCAACGGTCGCTACGCTCAAAGCGGCATCCTCAAAGAGCGTCTAATCCCGCGACTGCTGAACGCGCCGCACGCTTCCCTGCTCTCCGACGACGGCGGGAATTTCGACCCCGCCCGCGCGTGGCAGGTGATGATGACGAACGAGAAGCCGGGCGGGCATGGCGAGAGGTCTGTCGCCGTCGGCACGATCGACATGGCGCTGTGGGACTTGGCGGCGAAGGTTGCCGACGTGCCTCTCTACCGCCTGCTCGCGGATCGCTTCGGCACGGGCTCGACGCAGGAGAGCGTTTACGTCTATGCGGCGGGCGGCTACTACTATCCCGGCAAGTCGCTGACGGCGCTCCAGGACGAGATTCGCGGCTACCTCGATCTCGGCTACGACACCGTCAAGATCAAGATCGGCGGCGCGCCGCTCGCGGAAGACCTCCGGCGCATCGACGCCGTGATGCAGGTCTTAGGCAAAGCCGACGAGCTGGCGGTGGACGCCAACGGGCGCTTCGATCTGGCGACCGCGCTGGAGTATGCGCGCGCGCTCGCCGCTTATCCTTTGAAGTGGTACGAGGAGCCGGGCGACCCGCTCGACTTCGCGCTCAACGCAGAGGTGGCGCAGGCATCGGTGGTGCCGCTCGCGACGGGCGAGAATTTGTTCTCGCTGCCCGACGCGCGCAACCTGATCCGCTACGGCGGTCTCCGGCCCGAACGAGATTACCTCCAGATCGATCCGGCGCTCAGCTACGGGCTGGTCGAGTACGTCAGGATACTTGAGATGCTGACAGAGCACGGCTGGTCCTGGCGGCGCTGCATCCCGCACGGCGGGCACCAGTTGACGCTGCACGTCGCCGCGGGGTTGGGCTTAGGCGGCAACGAATCGTACCCACGCGAGTTCGCGCCGTTCGGCGGATTCGCCGACGACTGTGTGGTCGAGCAGGGTCGCGTGCGACTGCCCGACGCGCCGGGCATCGGCATCGAGTTGAAAGCCGATCTCTGGAGAATGTTTCGCTCAATCGGCGACTGAGCCGTCGCCGCTGACCTGCGTGGGCATCTAGAGAGTTCCACATGGCGACGGAAATGGAGTTAAGGGAGACGGACGTTCGCGCCGGAGTTGGCGCGGCGGAGACGCACACGGCTGAGGCTTACGTGGCGATGCTGTGGGGCGCGTTCGCCTTCGCCTGCATGGGCGCGCTGGGGCATCTGGCGGGCGAGCGCTGTAGCTGGCAGATGGTCGCCGTCGCGCGCACGTCGCTGGCGATGGTCTTCTCGATCCTGTTCGCCGTCGCGACGGGCGTGCGCCTCGCCTTCCTGCGCCCCGCCACACTCTGGCTGCGGAGCCTCGCGGGCAGCGTCGGCATCCTGTGCTCCTTCTACTCGCTGACGCACCTGCCCATCTCCACCTCGCTCACGCTCTCGAACACGGTGCCGATCTGGGTGGCGCTGCTGGCGTGGCTTCTCCTGGGCTACCGCCCGACGTGGCAAATCTGGATCGCGATCTCGACGGCGGTCGTCGGGGTCATCCTCATTCAACGCCCTTACCTGGCTGGCGGTAATCTGGCGGGGCTTGCGGCGCTGGCGCACGCCTTCTGCCTCGCCATCGGGATGCTCGGCTTGAACCGTCTGGGCGGCGTCGATCCGCGCGCCGTCGTCGCGCACTTCGCGTGCGTCTCGACCGTCGTCTGCCTCGCCTTCTTTCTGCTCTCCGGGGCGGAGGTGGGTTACGCCCAACCCGGCGACAAGTCGCTCGTCGCGTTGCTCGTGGGCGTCGGCATCAGTGGGACGGTCGGGCAGTTAGGAATGACGCGCGCCTTCGCGCTCGGCCACCCGTCGAAGGTCGCGATCATCGGGCTCGTGCAGATCGTTTTCGCCTGCCTCTTCGACCTGATCATCTGGCGGCGCCACTTCGACGCCCTGACGATCTGCGGCATCGCGCTCGTCGTCGCGCCGACCGCCTGGCTGCTGGCGCACAGCCCGCTCCGCCGCGGCGCGACGACGAGTGGCACAGATTGATCTTTGAGTGAGGGTGAGAGCGCGCTCTGCGGTGAATCTTTTTATCTAACTCTACACGCCGACTCTACCCGCTAACCTACTTGGTCGCGCCGCGCCGTCAACGCTTCGGGTTCCAGCCGTCCGCGCCGCCGAGCACCTTCGCGACCGTGATCCCTTTCGCCTCGGCCCGCGTCAACTGCCGCGCCCACGCCACGCGCCCCTGCGGGTTCCCGCCCGCGCCAGTGCTGTGGTATTCGGCGTAGCGCGCCGTTTTTTCGCGCGCCGGCTGATCCCAGTTGTGCCAGCCCGCCGCGCGCACCACGTCACTCATCTCCGTGTCCAGATAGACGACGCTCGCGTATGGCCGCCAGGGCCGCCCCAGATAAGTTTTAACCGCGGGCGACTCGCCGGTGATGCGACAGTGTGAGAAGACGAAGCCGAACGGCTCTCGCTCAGGCGTCGAGGCGGCGGTGACGTAGCCGTCTCTCAGACAGTGGATGTGGCAGCGCTCGAAGAACGCGGTCGCGCCGCCGAAGATGAAATCGACGTGCCCGGCGATGTAGCAGTCCTCGAAATACTGCCGCCCGCGGTTCAGCAGGATCGTATCCTGCCAGCCGAGGAAGCGGCAGCGACGAAACACGACGCGGTCGCCGTCCACGCGCAGGGCTAAGGCTTGCCCGACCGCCCCGGCAGAGTTCTCGAACGTGAGATTCTCGGCGGTGAAGTCATCGGCATCAATGTAGGTCGAGGGCGTGCGGAACGTGCCGATGGGCTTGCCGTTCGCGCCCGTCAGGTTGGCGTTGAGATCAAACGTCAACACGGTCTTCGCGGCGTCCTCGCCGACGAGTCGGACGAAGTGCTTCTCGCGCTGCACGTAGATCAGCTCTTTGTAAATTCCCGGCTTGATGTGGATGACGGCGGGGTTCTCGCGGGTGGTCGTCTGCGGCACCGCGTTGATCGCCTCCTGCACGGTCTTGTACTGACCTGTGCCGTCGGCGGCGACCGTGAGCGTCGTCTGCGCGGCGGAGGCGTGCCCCGCGCCGAAGGCGAGACACGCGAGCGCGACGAGCGCGCCGCTCAACGTCGTGCGTAAACTGATCGTGCTGCTCACGTCCGTTTGCTCTCTAGCGTTCGCCCTCTAGGGCCAGTTCGTGCGCGTGCTGCGGCTGTTGGTCTTCTTCGCGGGCTCGATGTTGACGTTCCTGAACGTGACCGAGCCCGCGTTCTGCATCACCTCGGCGGTCTCGACGCCGCGGAAGGTGCAGTCAACGAAGCGCACGTCGTCAACGACCGAGCCGGGGAAAGCCATGACCCACATCACGCGCGGGCTCGACGTGCTGCGGACGTTACTCAACTCGACGTTGCGCAAGACGGGCTTGTACGGCCCCGCTGCGCCCGTCTCGTAGAGAAAGTCGACGGTCAGGACGGCTTCCGCGACGCGCCCGATCTCGACGTTGCGCATGAAGACGTTTTCGACCACGCCGCCGCGCCGCGCGTTGTTTTTGAAGCGCAGCGCGCGGTCGAGGTTCGGGCTGTCCATGCGGCAGTTCTCGACGAAGACGTTACGGCAGTGGCCGGAAATTTCGCTACCGATGACGACGCCGCCGTGCCCGTCCTTCATCGTGCAGTTGCGGATGATGATGTTCTCCGCAGGCGCGCCGACGCGCCGCCCGTCGTTGTCGCGCCCAGACTTGATGGCGATGCAGTCGTCGCCCGTGTCGAACACGCAGTCTTCGATGAGCACGTCGCGCGAGGATTCCGGGTCGCAGCCGTCGTTGTTGGGGCCGTGGCTGTTGATCTTGACGCCGCGCACGGTGACGTTAACAGAGAGCACCGGGTTGATCTCCCACATCGGCGAGTTGACGATGTGGACGCCTTCGATGAGGACGTTCTTGCTGCGGTAAGGCTGGATGAAGACCGGGCGGAGGTAATGACCTTGCCCGAAGACGCGCTCGCTGACGGGCACGCCGCGCTCGCCGAAGTCGATCAGGCGGCGGATGCTCGCACGGGCGGGCGCGTCCGCGCCGTTCGCGCCCTTGCGGTTCCAGGCCCACCAGTTCTCGTCCGACGCCGAGCCGTCGAGCGTGCCCGTGCCGGTGACGGCGATGTTCTCCTGCTCGAAGGCGTAGATGAGCGGCGAGTAGTTCATGCACTCCGTCCCCTCGAAGCGCGTGTAAACAACGGGCAGATACTTCGCCGGGTCTGTGCTGAACTTGAGCGTCGCGCCTTCCGAGACGTAGAGGTTGACGTTGCTCTGGAGGTGAATCGCGCCGGTGAGGAAGACGCCCGCAGGGACGACGACGCGCCCGCCGCCCGCCGCGTGACAGGCGGCGATGGCTTTGCGGATCGCCTCGGTGCTATCGCTCGTCCCGCCTGAGAGCGCTCCGTAGTCCGTGATCTTGAAGTCGCGCGCGGGAAAGCGCGGCGGCTTGATCCGCGCGAGGATGGCGGGCACGGCGTCCCAACCGACGGCGCGCACGCCGTTGCTCGCCCGCGTGCGCGCGGCGGCGCGCGGCTGCGTCGCGGTCGCGCGAACCGGGTAGAACGTCTGAAGTGCGCTCAGCAGGAGCAGGACGGCGACGCGGCGGCGGTCGCGGCAGTCTCGGCGAGACATAGAAGCTTTCACCTCATGTGCAAAATTTTTATATGACGGAATGAGGTTGAGTATAACAAAAGAGACCCGCGCTGCCACGGCAGGCAAGGCACAGGCGAGTCGCCAGAGAGACGCCGCCCGCGGAGGCGCACGCACGTCAACCGCGCGTCTGCGTCGTGGGGCGCGAGGCGGAGCCGCGGTTGCTCCCATTCGACCGTGCGGGAGTTTCGGCGCGAGGTGGGTAATCGTCGCGCAGCTCGAACGCCGCGCAGACTTCGCCGACGCGGTCACCCCGATGGTTCGTGAGCGTGTCGCCCGCGAAGCGCGAGAGCGCGTCGAGTTCGGCGGCGCGCAGGAGGCCGAGTTGGCGCAGCGTCTCGACGACGGCGACGGGGCGCGCGCGCTCCTTGCGGTCGCCGTCTTCCAGCTTGATCGCCACGCCGAGCCCGCGCGGGTACTCCGCGCACGGCAGCACCGCCGCCGTGTACACGCCCTCCGCGCCGACCTTCGAGACGAGCCGCCCCTTCGTCAACGTTATCAGCTCCGTGTCCATTTCATTCGTGCCCTCGATCATCAAGGGGTGACTCGTCATCGCCGCGACGATGCGCCGCGCCGCCGCCCGCACCGCCGTGTTCCACTCCGCGAGCGGCGCGACGAGCCGCACGGCCATCAGCGCCATCGCGCGCACGGTGACGCCGAACGTCGGCACGCCGCAACCGTCCGTACCGACCGCCACGTCTTCAAGCGGAATTGATGAGAACTGTTCGATGATCCGGCTGATAGCTAACTGCACCGGGCTCGAAGGCTCGTCGTACGCTTCGACCCGCGCGCCGAGTTGAAGCGCGAGGGCGAGCATCCCCGCGTGCTTGCCCGAACAGTTGTTGTGCAGCGCGGTCGGCTCCTCGCCACGCTCGCCGAGAGCCCGCGCCGTCTCCTTGCTGTAGGGCTCGTGCGCGCCGCACTTCAAGGCCGACTCGTCGAGTCCAATCTTACGAAGCATCCCCGCGACGGTCTCGGTGTGCACGGGCTCGCCGCTGTGCGAGCCGCAGGCGATGGCGATCTCCTGCGGCGTGAAATTAAAACGATCCGCCGCGCCCGACGCGACGAGCGGGATCGCCTGATGCGGCTTCGACGAGGAGCGCAGGTACGAGACGGTTTCGGGTGATCCTAGAAAGGCGACGACCGAGCCGTCGCCGTCGACGGCGCAGACGTGGCCGCGGTGGCGCGACTCCGTGATCCCGCCGCGCGTCACGTTGACGAGCGGCGCGGGCTGCGGCACGTCTGCGGCGGTCGTCCGCGCGTCCGCCGTCGCGACTTTGTCCTGAACCAGTGTGGTCACGCTTTCACCCGATGCCGTAATGTTGCAGGCTCCCCGTCGCCGCGCGCCTGCGTCCGGAGTTGACCTGCCTGTTCTCGCGCGGGTGCGGCGCGTCTTCGCGCGGCGTCTCGGGCGACGGCGCAGACGGCGCGGTGACCGAATCCGTTGCCTGCGTCTCCAGCCCTTCAATCTTCTCCGCCGGAACCGCGCCGAAGCCTTCGAGCACACGCAAGAGCGGTTCGAGCTTGTCGTAGAACATGACGATCACGTCGCCGCCCTTCAGGCGTTGCAGCTCGTCGAGCAGCGCCTCCGTGTCGTCGAGCACGACGCGACATTCGCGGTCGGGTCGTTCACTGGCGGCGGCCTGACACAACAGCTTCGCCACCGCGCCGCGCTGGCGGCCACGCGCGTCCTCGTCCTCCTTGATGACGAGACGGTTGAAGCCGCGCGCGGCGATGCGGCCAGCCGCCTCGATGAGCGCGTCGTCGCGGTCGCCGGGCACGCCGATGATGCCCATCACGTGCCGCCCCTGCCACTGCGCGGTCATCTGGCAGATCGCCTCGAAGGCGTCCGGGTTGTGTCCGTAGTCGAGCATCACGTAGCCGCCGGAAGCGACCTGGTAGAGGTTGCTGCGACCGGGGTTGTGCTCCGCGCTGCGGAACGTGGCGAGCGCCGAGGCGATCTGCCCCGCCTCGACGCCGTGCGCTCGACAGGCGGCGGTCGCCGCCAGCACGTTAGCCACCTGATACTTCGCCGTCCCGTTCATCGTCGCGGGCACGGAAGCGACTTGCAGCACGCGCCGCTCGCCGCCGCCGTCCGCCTCGACGACCCAGCCGCCGCGCACGAAGTAAGCCGTCCCGTTGTCGCCGAGGTGGCGGCTGATCAGCACGTGGCTCTCGTGCGTCGAGAAGTAAACGATCTTTTTCTCACCCTCGCGCACGCGCGCAATCTCCAACAGGCGCGACAGCTCCTCGTCGTCGGCGTTCAGGATGAGCGTGCCGCCGTCGCGCACGCGCTCCGCCACGAGCGACTTGATGTAAACCAGATCGTCGAGCGTCTCGATGCCGTCCTGCCCGAAGTGGTCTGGGCGAATGTTCGTCATCACGCCGATGTCCGACCAGTCGTAGCCCAGGCCCCGCCGCGTGATGCCGCCGCGCGCCGTCTCCAGGACGGCCACGTCAACACTCGGATCGGAGAGCGCCGTGCGCGCCGAGACGGGACCCGTCGTGTCGCCCTCGACGACGCAGTTGCCGCCGATGTAGATGCCGTCGGTCGTCGTCAGCCCGACCGTCAAACCAGACTCCTGCAGGACGTGCCCGATCATGCGCGTAACGGTCGTCTTGCCGTTTGTGCCAGTGATCGAGATGACGGGGATGCGCCCGTCCGAGCCGTCGGGGTAGAGCATGTCAATGATGGCCGCGCCCACGTCGCGCGCGCTCCCCTCGCTCGGGTGGACGTGCATCCGCAGGCCCGGCGCGGCATTGAGTTCGATGACGCCGCCGCCCGCGCCCGCCGGCTCACTGATGTCCGCGAGGACGAGATCGACACCGCAGATGTCCATGCCAACGACCTTCGCCGCGCGCTCGCACATGAAGCGAATGCTCTCGTGGACTTCGTCGGTCACGTCTCTGGCGATGCCGCCGGTCGAGAGGTTGATACTCTCTAGTAAGAGCACGGTCTCGCCCACGGCGGGCACGTCGTCGAGGCTGCGATCTTCCTTCGCGAGGTAGGCGAGCATGATCTCGTCAACCTTGATCTGCGTCAGCGGCTTCTCGTGCCCCTCGCCGCGGCGCGGGTCGAGGTTGGCGATCTCGATCAACTCTTTGACCGTGTGCGCGCCGTCACCCGTCACGTGACACGGCACGCGCTCGCTCGCCGCGACCATGCGGCCACCGACGACGAGCACGCGGTAGTTGCGCCCCACGTAGAGTTCTTCGACGAGGACGAGGCGTGAATACTCGCGCGCGATGCGGAAGGCGAGCAAGACCTCTTCGGGCGTCGAGAGGTTGAGCGAGACGCCCAAGCCCTGCCGCCCGTCCAGGGGCTTGACGACGACCGGCGTGCCGACCTCGCGCATGGCGTGGAGCGCGTCCTCTTCCGTCTCGACGACGCGCCCGCGCGGGACGGGGATCGCCGCCTGTTCGAGAATCTTCTTCGTCAAATCCTTGTCGCCCGCCACCTCTACGGCGACCGCGCTCGTCAGCTCGCTCATCGCCGCCTGCACGAAGCGGCGGTGCTTGCCGTAGCCGAGCTGCACGAGGCTCTCGGTGCCGATGCGATAGACCGGGATGTTGCGGCGCTCGGCGGCTTCGACGATGGCGCGCGTCGAGGGGCCCAGCTCGTAGTCGGCGACGAGGCGGCGCGCCTCCGCCAGCTTCACTTCGAGCGGGTACTCCTCGCCCTTCAACAGCGCCTCGACCAGCTCGACCGCGACTTGCAGGAGGAACTTCGTCGCCGTCTCCGCCTTGAACTCGACGACGACGTTATAGACGCCCGGCTCGCCCGCGTAGCGCGTCTTGCCGTGCGTGACGGGCACGCCCGCCGGCTTCGTCAGCTCAAGCGTAACGTGCTCGACGACGTGACCGAAGTAAGTGCCCTCGTCGAGGCGCTCGACGAAGCCGCCGGAATAGCCCCTGCCGCAGGTGTGCTCGTGCAAGCCGGGGAGCAGCGCGAGCAGGCGCTCGTTGAAGCCTTCGATCTCGCAGCTCTCGCGCTCCGCGAGGTCTTCGAGGTTGAGCGCCATCAGGAGCGCCGGTCGGTAGGTATAGACGTTCGGTCCCGCGAGGGTACGGATTCTTTCGACTCTCATTGTTTTCCCTTGTTCGTGAGTATGCCCTTGCTCGTTACTGCGCCCCGGCGCGTCCCGTTCGTCGTGTCTGTTTCTTCGTCGCCCCTGAATTTGATCGCTTCGACGCCTTCGCTCTGCCGTCGTCGTCGGGGACGACGGGTCGGCGGTTCGCGAGATCGAACTTGTGCCCGGCGGGGAGCACGTGGACGCTCACGCCGTAGAGCGCCAGCCCGTCGCACTCGCCGACGTAAGGCAGGTTCGTGTAGCTCATTGCGCCGCCGTCGATGATCGTCACCGCGCCCTCGCCGATGACCTCGAACTCGGTCTGGTTGACGACGAGCGCCGTGTTCTCGTCAACGCCTATGCCCAAATCCTGCGGGTAGTGAGCGACCGCCGTGAGCAGGCGACCGTGCCGCCCGCGCTGCGAAAAATGGGTGTCGATCATCGCGCCGATGAGGAAGTCCATGCCGGGCCCGATCCTGACGGCTTCGGCGCGCGGGTTCTCTTCGCCGCCGCCGCCGAGGATCATCGAGTTCGACATCATCGCCGCGCCCGCGCTCGTGCCGCCGATGACTAAGCCCCTCTCGTACCGCTCTTGAATCAACGCCTGCATCGGCGTGCCGCCCATCAGCGAAGTGACGTGGAGCTGATCGCCGCCCGTGAAATAGAGCGCCGTCGCGCGCCCGATCTTTTCCAGCGCGCCGGGCAGCGCCGCGTCCTCGCGCGTCGAGACGTCAACCACTTCCGCGTCGTCAACGCCGAGGCGGCGGAAGACCGCCTTGTACTCGCGCCCGACCTCCTCCGGCTTGCTCGTCGCGACCGTCATCACGACGATGCGCGCCTTCGGGCCCTTCGCGAGCCGCACGAACTCTTTGAGGATGTGGCAGTCGTCCTCTTTGTCTTCCGCCCCGCCGACGACGACGAGTGTGCCGCGCGCTTCGCTCAGTTTCATGACTAATGAATGAGTTAAAAAAGTCGGGTCAAGCCGATCAAATTATTGGGGGCAAAACTTTTATAGACGAGGGTCGGGCGCGAGTCTGTACGAGGTCGTACTACTTACGGGGCGGTAACGCTAATGTGAGAAATTCGTAAGAGGCGCGGGCAAGGGGGTAGCTAAGCCTTGTGCGCGAGGGCGGGGGCGACGGGCGTGCGGTCTCGCAGGTTGAGCGCGTAGCCGGCGGGGAGGACGTGGATTTTAACGCCGCAAATGGCGAGCAGTTGACTGCCCTGCAACTCCGAGAGGTTCGTGTGCGTCAGGCAGCTCGCGTCGATGACCGTGACCGCGCCCGCGCCGACGACCTCGAAGTGTCCGCCGCTGACGATGGCCGCCGTGTTCTCGTCGATGCCGAGACCGAGATCGTGCGGGTGCTGCGCGACCGCCGAGAGCAGGCGGCGCAAACGCCCGCGCTCCTCGAAGTGCTGATCGACGATGACGCCGGGCACGAACTCCATGCCGGGGCTCAGCTCGACGCTCCCGGCGCGCAGGGTGCTGACCGGAGGCCCTCCCGTGATCATCACGCGCGACATGATCGCCGCGCCCGCGCTCGTGCCGCCGAGCACGAGCCCGCGCTCGTGCATCCGGTGGAGCAGCGCGTCGAGCCGTGTCCCGCCGAGCACGCCGGTGAGGCGAAGTTGGTTGCCGCCCGTGAAGAAGACGCCGGTCGAGTGCTCGACGGCGGCGAGTGTGCCCGCGCCGTCGGCGTCCGCGCGGTCGTCGATCTCAAGGTCGTTGACCTGCGCCGCGCCGAGACGGCGGAAGACGTCCGTGTAGTCGGCGGCGATCTCCGAGGCGATCTCGGAGGCGGTGGCGACGATGCTGATGCGCGCGCCGGCGCCGCCCGCGAGGCGCACGAACTCGCGCAGAATCTCCGCGCCGCCCGCGCGATCTTCCGCGCCGCCGATGATGACGACCGCGCCGCGTCCCACTTCCTCTCTCATCTCCCCTTCGCCGCCAAGCGAGCAGTATGCCCCAAGCCGTCGGCGCGGCGCAAAAGCGCGTCGAACAGACCGGGCGTGGGCGAAGGAGATTCGAGACTGATCGCGGTGAGCGGTGAGAGATTGCGTGCGGCTAAAAGTCCGTGCGTGTGTCGGCGGGGTGGTGGACGAGTCGCCCCAAGTGGGCGAAGTCCGTGAGCACGAAGGCGTCGCCGTAGCGCGCCCCCTCTGCGGCGTCGGGGTTGACGATGACGATGGGCACGGACGACAGCTCCGGGTGCTCGCGCACGCGCTGCTCGAGCGCGCGGAAGGTCGGCAACTGCTCTTCCGTGAGGATCAGGTCTGGGCGGACGCACGCGGCGACGCGGATCGCTTCGTCGGCGTCCGACGCCTCGAACACGTTGAAGCCGTAGCCCTCAAGCGTCCTTCTCATCGAAGAGCGGAGCCAGCCGATGTCTTCGACCAGAAGGATGCTCGCGCGGGAAGCCGTCGTCTCATTCATAGTGCAGGCTCCAAGCAAATAAGTCGCGCGGCTGCCGGCGCGCGACCAGAAATACTTGCTGAGTAGGAGAACGTCAGAACCAGGTAGGATGATATAGCAGCGGGCGTTTGAGAGTAAGTACGCTGAGGTACATACGCCCCCGATCCAGGCGACGCCGTGCTCAGGGCACGGCGTCGAATTTCACTTTGACGGAGGCGTAGCATTCGCAGGCTGAGAGTTCGAGGAACTGTCGGTCGATGATGCGAATCTGGCCGCGGCTGTAATCGATGATGTTCTTCTGCCGCAGCGCGCAGGCGGCTTCCGTCACGCCGGCGCGGCGTGTGCCGAGGTGGCGCGCGATCTGCTCGTGCGTCAGCGCCAACCGATCCTCGCCGGCGCGGTCGTGAACCATCAGCAGCCACGTACACAGGCGCTCTTCCAGCCGGTGGTTCACGTTGCAGACGACGCGCTGCGAGAGCTGCGCCATGCGCGTGCAGGCGTAAGCCAGAATCGTCTTTCTGATCGCCCCGCCGAGCGCGAAGAGGTGGCGGAAGGTGGCCGCCCTGACGCGCAGGGCGTTGCCGGAGAGCGCGACCTGCGTGACGTACACGGGCGGCGGCGAGTTGAAGACGGCGGAGAGTCCGACCATGCCCTCTCGGCCGATCAGAGCGGCTTCGGTCATGCCGCCGTCCGAGAGGAAGTGGAGGTGCGAGACGACCGCCGTTTCCGGGAAGTAAACGTAGCGCATCTCCTCGTCGAGCTTGTAGAGGTCTTCGCCCGCCGTGAGCGAGACGGGTTCGAGGTGCGACAAGAGCGGCGCAAACTCCTCTGCGGGGAGCGCGCTCAACAGACGGTTAGCCAACAAGCCGTTTAAGGAAACTCCTTCGATCTTCCTGGACTCGTTCAGCGTGCTCGCCTTCGGGGCGAAGGTCGGGCGCGAGCCGTGCGCGGGGCTGAGTCCGTCCTGTCCGTCGCGAGCGCCCCGGCGCGTCTCGTCGTCGTGGTTCCTGTAGGAATTCGTCATTGCCGTCTCCTGCGATTCGAAGCCGCGCGGGGGCTTGAGCGCTCTTCCGGTGAAGAGCCTGTCGGCGAGGCGCGCGCGGGCGAGAAGGGTTCGGTCTGGGGAAATCGAAGCCCGGTTAAGTTTTCCTGATGTGGACGAGTATCGACTTCGTCTCGTTGTGCCCGGCGCGTTCGCGGATGCGCGCGAGCAAAATTTTCACCGTCTGAGGGCCGTCCTCGTAGTCGCAGGTGAAGTGGATGCTGTCGGCTTGCTGCGCGCTCTGGTTGAAGCTGTCGAGCTGTTGCCGGAACTCGCCGACGTTGCGGAAGGGCGCGACCTCCGTGTAGAAGTTGCGCCCGGTCACGTCGTGGGCGGGCGAGGATGCCCCGCCGTCGCGCTCGATCCGGGAGTAGAGAACCGTGCCCGCCGGGTCGAGTTCGAGAAGTCCGTAGAACTTGTGTTGCAGTTGAGTAGCCGTGCTCATTGATGTAAACCTCCCTCTGGTAACGCCGCCGCGCGAGACCGGGCGCGCGGCGGGCTCGGTCTTGTCACTCAATATTTCCGCGACCGCCGGCACGCCTCGCGCAGCACCTTCGCCTCCGCGCGCAGTCGCTCCGCCTTTTCGCGTTGAAGTCTGGCGGCGCTCTGCGCCGTCACCAACCTGTCGCGCAACGCGCGCGACTCCTCTCGCAGTAGCCTGTTCTCATCCAGACAGGGACGATTCATCTCCGCCTCGCCCCCCCCTGCAATTTCCGTGACGCTCCGGCGGCGAAGCCGGGCGCTCCAAAGTCTGACGCGACGACACGATCCCGAATTTCCACGACACGCGAACGCCCCCCTTGAATTAAACTGCCGAGCCCGACGCGCCGGCGAGCCGGTGCGCGAGGCGCCGTTCCAACATGCGATCAAGCAGCGCGTAGTCGAGCGGCTTGATCATGTACTCGTCGCAGCCCGCGTCGCGCGCCGCCGCCTGCGAATCCTGATCGGCGTGACCGGAGATGAAAATGATCGGCACCTCGCGCAGCGGATCGAGCGCGCGCATCATACGCGTGGCGGAAAAGCCGTCGAGCAGCGGCAGGCTGCCGTCCATCAGGACGAGGTCGGGTCGCTCGCGCCGCACCGTCTCGACCGCCTCCATGCCGTTCGCCGCCTCCACCACGGCGAGCCCGCGGAAAGTGAGCAGCGTCTTGAGCAGGAAGCGCGTGTCCTCGTGATCTTCCGCGATGAGCACGAGCGGCGCGCCCTGCCGTGCGACGGGCTCGACGGGCACGGCGGCGGCGGCGTGCTGGCGCGGCGATTTACCGGGAACTGATTGACTTGACATGGCAGTGTTACCGGGGACGAACGGGGTGGAGCGAACCGCACTTCGCTCTTGTCGTGGGGGCGTCGGTAAACGTGAAGGTAAGCCGCGCGGCTCACCGCCCCTGTCACACCCGCCGGTCTCGCGCGGCTAAACCTTAGCCGTCACGTCCGCTAACTTTTCTACCTTGTCCGGGCTTGGCGGAGCCCCGCGATTTCCCTGAGGAGGCCGGGGCCGCCCACGAGTGTGAGCCGACAATATCTCACGCCGCACGCGGCGCGACTATTGGGAAGATGCGAAGGGCGAATAGGGATTTTCCCTAACGCTCAGAAGCCCCTCCAGGGGGGGCTCGGGTTAAGTTGAAGGCTAATTGCGTGGAGTGGTGGGGGCCGGGCGGCGCTTCAGTTGTCGAGCAGCCAACCCTGGAGCATGGCGTAGCGGACGATGTCGATGCGGCTCGTCATGTCGAGCTTGCGCATGGCGTTCGCCTTGTGCGCCTCGACGGTCTTGACGCTCAAGGCGAGTTGCGCGGCGATCTCTTTGTTGCTGTGCCCCAGTGCGATCAGGCGCAGGACGTCCGCCTCGCGGTCGCTCAGGGTGGCGGCGCCCGCCGACTGCTTGTTGGAGTGCCTGCCGAAGTAACTGCCGAGCGCCTTCTCCGTGATCGCCGGGTCGAGGTAGCTGCCGCCCGAGGCGACGGCGCGCACGGCGTGGATCAGCTCGGCGGGCGCGCTCTGCTTGAGCACGTAGCCGGCGGCGCCCGCCCGCAAGAGCTGTTGGAGGTAACCCTTGTCGGTGTGGCGCGTGAGCGTGAGGACTTTCACGCCGGGGCACAGCTCGCGGAGTTTCTCGGTCGCCTTCAGGCCGTTCAGCTCCGGCATCGAGACGTCCATCACCAGGACGTCCGGCTGCAACTCGCGCGCGAGCCCGACGGCGGCTTTGCCGTCGGCCACCTCGCCGACGATCTCCATGTCGGGCTGTTCGGCGAGCAGGCGCTTGACGCCCTCGCGCACCGTCGCGTGATCCTCGGCGAGCATGACGCGGATGCGGCTCGTCATTGAACGCCCCCTTCCGGCGGGGCGACGGGGACGCGCGCGTAGATGGTCGTGCCCTTGCCCGGCGCGGTCTCGATTTCGAGCGAGCCGCCGAGCAGCGCCGCGCGCTCGCGCATCCCGACGAGCCCCAGGCCCCTGCCGCCGCCGCCCGCCATCGCCTCGTTCAGATCGAAGCCGACGCCGTCGTCTTCGATGACGAGCACGGCGCTGCCGTCCCGGCGTTCGAGGACGACGTTGACCCGCGCGGCTTGCGCGTACTTGTAGATGTTGTTGAGCGCCTCCTGCGTGATGCGGTAGAGGCAGGTCTCGGTCTGGGGCGCGACGCGCGCGCCCTCCATCCCGGCGACGTGGACTTCCGCCGGGATGTTGTAGTGCTTCGACCACTCCTCGGCGAAGTTGACGAGCGTCGTCGCGAGTCCCAGATCGTCGAGCGCCGAGGGGCGCAGCTCCCACGCGAGGAAATCCACTTCCGAGTCGATGCGCGAGGCGAGGTCTTGCAGCTCCTCGACCTGCTCGCGCATCTGCTCCCGGTCGCGGCTCTGCTCCCTGAGCGCTTCGAGCTTGAGCCGGAGCGCCGTCAACTGCTGCCCCAACTGATCGTGCAGGTCGCGCGAGATGCGCCGGCGCTCGTCCTCCTGCGCCGTGACGAGCTGACCGACGAGCCCCTTCGCCCTCACCTCGGCGGCGCTGCGCTCCTTCACCTCCAGGAGCATCGACTCGACCGTCTGCCGCAACTCTTCCGTGCGCTCGCCGACGCGCGTCTCCAACTCGTCGTGCGCGCGGCGCAACTCCTCGGCCGACTGCTGCTGGCTGGTCAGGTCGCGCGCGATCTTGGCGAAGCCGCGCACCCTGCCGTCCTGCTCGATGGCGGTCATCACGCCGCTCGCGTAGAAGCGCGTGCCGTCCTTGCGGACGTGCCAGCGCTCGTCCGCCGCGCGCCCCTCGCGCCGCGCCGTCTCGATCTCCTGCTGCGGCACGCCGCGCTCGCGATCCTCCGGCGTGAAGATGATCGCGCCGGGTCGCCCGACGATCTCCTCCTCCCCGAAGCCGAAGACGCGCTGTGCCCCGGCGTTCCAGTATTCGATGTGACCGTCGGTCGTCATGGCGAAGATGGCGTAGTCGCGCACGCTCTCGACGAGCAGGTGCAGCCGCTGCTCCGACTCGATGATGCGCGCCTCCGCCGACTTGCGGCGCGAGATGTCGACGAAGGTGATGACGACGCCCTCGATGCGATCCTCGGTCGTGCGGTAAGGCAGCATCGTCATCAAGTACCAGCGCCCGTCCCGCGCCCGCACCTCGCGCTCGACGGGTTGCAGGCGGTCGAGCACGTGCTCGATGTCCGCGATCAGCTCGTCGTCGGCGAGGCGGTTCGTCAGGTCGAGGAGCGAGCGCCCGGCGTCGGATGGGATGAGGTTGAAGATGTCGCGGGCGCGCGGCGTGAACAGCTTGACGCGCAAAGAGCGGTCGAGGAAGAGCGTGCCGATGTCGGTCGAGTTCATCAAATTCTGGAAGTCGTTGTTCGCCTGACTCAGCTCTTCGATCTTGATCTTCAGCTCCTGGTTGACCGTCGTCAGCTCCTCGTTGACCGACTGCAACTCTTCCTTGCTCGTCTCCAACTCTTCCGCCGCCGAGCGCAGCTCCTCGTTGACCGCCTGCAACTCTTCGTTCGACGCGCGCAGCTCCTCGTGCTGCACCTCGTACTGCTCGACGGTCGAGCGCAACTGCGCCTTCAGGTGAACCAGTTCGTCTTCGAGCTGGCGCGCGGCGGGCTCGACGGCGCGGACGAGTTCGCCCGCGGGCTCCGAGCGCCCCGCCCCGTCTTCGCGCGCCTCCTCGAAGAGCACGAGGAAGAAGCCGCGCGCCGTGTCTTCTTCGCGCAGGACGGGGCGCACGATGAGGTTGATCGCCGCCGCCCCGTCGTCGCTATGCACGCGCAAGCCCGGCGCTTCGACGTTCGTGCGCCGCTGCGCCGCCTGGAAGAGCGCGCTGCGCAGCTCGATCCGCAGCTCCGGTCGCACGAGCCTGAGCAGGTCGCGCGTCGGCTCGCCGCCCGCGACCTGCATGAACCGACCGGCCCGCTCCGAGAGGTGGACGATCTCGTGATTCTCGTTCACGAGCACGGAGGGCGGCCCGTACTCTTCGAGCAGGCGCTGGTGCAGATCGAGGTAGGAGAGTCGCTCCTGCGCGCGCAGCTCCTGCACGGCTGACTCCTCGCGGGTCGCGCGAACGGCGGCGGCGCGCGCCGAAGGCGGGGGCGTCGTCAGGTGCGGCGCGAGCTGCGTGGTGGTGGCGCGCGCCTGAAAGATGTGGTTCGCCTTGTCGATGGGTACGAAGAGGTCCGGCTCGCCCGTCGCCTCCGAGCCGCCGAGCAAAAGGAAGCCGCCGGGGCGCAGGGCGAAGTGGAAGGTGTTCATGATCTGCTCCTGCGCCGAGCGATTCAGGTAGATGAGCAGGTTGCGGCACGAGATGAGATCGAGGTGCGAGAAGGGCGGGTCTTTGATCAAATTGTGGTGCGCGAAGAGCACCATCTCGCGCAGCTCTCTGCGGACGCGGAAGCCCTCGCGATCCTTCGTGAAGAAGCGGCGCAGGCGTTCGGGCGACACGTCCGCCGCGTCGTTCAGCGTGTAGTAGCCCTCGCGCGCGGTGGCGATGGCGTCCTCGTCGATGTCGGTGGCGAAGACTTGCAGGCTCGGCGGCTGCGGCAGCGTCTGGGCGTGCTCGCACAGCAGCATCGCGACGGAGTAGGCTTCCTCGCCCGTCGCGCAGCCCGCCACCCAGACTCTCAACTGCTCGCCCGCGCCCTTGCCCTCGAACAGCTTCGGGACGACGCCGCGCGCCAGCGCCTCGAACGTCCGCGGGTCGCGGTAGAAGTTCGTCACGCTGATGAGCAGGTCTTTGAGGAGCGCGCGCGCCTCGTCGGGGTTGGCGCGCAGGAAGGCGGCGTAGGCGGGCAGATCGGTCAGCTCGTTGACGCCGAGTCGGCGCTCGATGCGGCGCAGGACGGTCGCGCGCTTGTAGTTGCTGAAGTCGTGCCCGGTGCGCATCCGCATCTGCGTGAAGATGTGGACGAGCGCCTGCTGGTCGGTCGCGGCGTGATCCCCGGCGTCGGTGGGGAGGTTGATCGTCTTGAGGTGCTCTTTGTAAGAGATGATCTTCGCCGGCATCTCGGCGGCGGGGAGCACGTAGTCAACGAGCGCCGTCGCGATCGAGTGGCGCGGCATGTCCGCGTACTCGGCCTCGACCGGGTCTTGCACGATGGCGAGCCCGCCGCACTCCTTGACGCGCTTGAGTCCCATCGAGCCGTCGGCGCCCGTGCCCGAGAGCACGACGCAGACGGCGCGCGCGTGGTGGGATTCGCCGAGCGTGCGGAAGAAGATATCGACGGGCGCGCGCCGCTCCTCGATGCGCGTCACGTCGGAGAGTTGGAGCGTGCTGTCAACCATCGAGAGGCTCTGGTTCGGCGGGATGACGTACACGTGATCCGGCTCGATCCTGACCGACTCCGAGACCTGCGTGACGGGGACTTTCGCGGAGACCTGCAAGACTTCCGCGAGGCGGCTCTCGTGTTCCGGCGAGAGGTGCAGGATGACGACGTAAGCCATGCCGCTTCTGGCGGGGACGCCCGCGAAGAACTCCTTGAACGCCTTGATGCCGCCCGCCGACGCGCCGAGCCCGACGATCAGAAAATCGTCGTGCCCGCCCCGCCCGTCGTGCCCCGCGCCGTCGCCGCCGTCGCTGCCGGTCGTAGTGCTCATGTCACTCCCGAATCTTTCCGCGGCTGAGACGAATCAGCCGCGCGCGTCGAAAAATGAAATTTGAAGTGTAAAGTTTTAACGCGGACTGCGGCGGGTGATTCGCGCCCGCCGGGGATTCGTCATCCCTGTGTGGCAGAGAGTGTAGTCCACGATCCGGCTGGTGTATAGTCAGGAACCGAACCGCGTAGTATCCTATCGGGCAAACCGTAGTTTCGCGTTTCGAGGAGATCGGATGCCGGGTAAAGACATCATCGTCGTCGGGGCTTCGTCGGGCGGCGTGGAGGCGTTGATGACGCTGGTCGGAGGTCTGCCGCAAGATCTGCCCGCGTCCGTCTTCGTCGTCATGCACACCGCGCCCGACTCTCCGGGCGTCCTCGCCGACATCCTCAACCGCAACGGACGCCTGCCCGCGACGAACGCGCGCAACCGCGAGCGCATCAAGCCGGGTCGCATCTACGTCGCGCCGCCCGACTATCACCTCCTCATCGAGCCGGGCGTGGTGCGCGTCACGCACGGGCCCAAAGAGAACCGCTTCCGCCCCGCCGTCGATCCGCTCTTCCGCTCCGCCGCGCAGGTGTACGGCCCGCGCGCCGTCGGCGTGATTTTGACGGGCGGGCTCGACGACGGCACCTCCGGTCTCTGGGCGATCAAGCGACTCGGCGGCACCGCCGTCGTGCAGGACCCGCGAGAGGCGTTCATGCCCTCGATGCCGCAGAGCGCGCTGGATCGCGTGGACGTGGACTACTGCCTCCCCCTGGCTGAGATCGCGCCGCTCTTGGCGCGCCTCGCGAGCGCGCCCGCCGAAGAGGAGAAAGGAGCCTACGAAGTGCCGGACGAGCTGAACATCGAAGTCAACATCGCCAAGGAGGAGAAGGCGCTCGACCTCGGCATCGAGAAGCTCGGCGAGCCCTCCATCTTCACCTGCCCCGACTGCCACGGCACGCTCTTGCAGTTGAAGGAGAACGGGCGCTCCCGCTTCCGCTGCCACACCGGGCACGCCTTCTCCGCCGACAGCCTGCTCGCGGAGCTGACCGAGAGCGTCGAGAACTCTCTGTGGACGACCATCCGCTCCATCGACGAGAGCGTCATGCTGATGCGGCACATCGCCGGACACGTCCGCGACGCCGACGGCGCCGACGCCGCCGATCATTTTCTGGAGAAGGCGAAAGAAGCCGAGCGCCGCTCCGACCTCGTCCGCCGGGCGGTCTTCGATCACGAGAAGCTCAGCGAGGACAAGGTGGCGGAAGAGGTCGGCTCCTAACCCCAGCCGACGAGCCGCCCCCCCCAGGGAGCGCGGGCATCCTGCCCAGCCTGTGCGCGCCCGCGCGCTTAAAACTTTGCGCCGCCACTCAAACATCTTGAGTGGCGGCGCAACTTCTTTTCGCGCCTGCGGCGCTCGATGCGAGCAGGATGCCCGCGCCCCCAGAGGGAGACGCTTTCGCGGTTTACTTGCCGGTCTGTTTGAGACCGCGCTCGATGAGGAGCGGCTCGACCTGCGGGTCGCGCCCGCGGAAGGCGCGGTAGAGTGTGGCGGCGTCCTCTGTGCCGCCGCGCGAGAGCACCATCTCGCGGAAGCGCTGGCCGTTCTCGCGCGTCATGCCATTATGCTCCTTGAACCAGTAGAAGGCGTCGTGCGCCAGCACCTCGCTCCACAGGTAGGCGTAGTAGCCCGCCGAATAGCCGCCGC
>JBJMGS010000003.1:0-43986 GCA_045807785.1 Pyrinomonadaceae bacterium | reverse complement strand
CGCCACCAGAAGTTGCACGCCGTAGTTCGCCGCGACGCCGTTCGAGCCCCAGACGTAGTCGCGCGCCGTCAGGCTGTTGCGATAGCCGTTGCGATCAGTGTGCGCGACCGTCGCGTCAGCCGCCCGCAGAGAGGCGTCGCGGATCGACTTCGACGCCGCCCCGTCTTTCCCGCCACCAATCACGTATGCCCACATCGCGAGCGGCGCGACGTTCGCCCAGGACGGCGGCGCGAAGCCCTCGGACGATTTCGCGAACTCGCCGAAGTGCGCGAGGAAGTGGCGTTGATAAATATCCTTTCTAGTCGTGCGCCACAACTCTGCGGAAGCCCAGAGCCGCTCGTCGCCGCAGCGTCGGTCGCCGTACTCGCCCGTCGCGACGCCCGTGGGGTTGCGGAATGAAACCTCCGGGTATTTGTCGAGCCACTCCCACGCGCGCTCCGACGCGAGCAGAGACTTTCGCGCGTAAGCCTGATCGAAGGGAGCGTAAACGCGCGCGGCGATGGCCGTGACGGCGGCGAAGTCGGCGGTGGCGCAGGAGCTTTTGTAAGGCACTGCGTCCGTGCCGACGACGTAGCTCACCGAGTCGTCCCTCTCCGGCGCGACGAACGGCGCGAACTGCTCGCTCGTCTGCTTGTGCCACACGCCGCCGTCTGCGTCCTGCATGGTGAGCATCCAGTCGAGATTCCAGCGCACCTCGTCGAGGATGTCCGGCGTGTGATTGCCCGACTCAGGCAGGTTGAGGTTAATCTCGCGCAGGCGCGCGTCGAACAACTCCCAAGCCCAGAGCAGCGTGCCGGTGGCGACGGCGGAGTTGACGACGTAGCGACCGTAGTCGCCCGCGTCGTGCCAGCCGCGCGCGGACTCTCTCTCTCCCGTCTTGCCGGAAGAGGCGTGGTACGCGCCGCGCAGGTGACACGCCGCGTGGCGGTAGCCGGGGAACTCCGCGCCGAGGTCAACCGCGGTGCCGCAGCGTTGACCGTAGAAGGCGCGCATCGCGAGATAGAACGCGTGGGCATACACGTCCGCGCCGACCGCGAAGTCCCAACTCCTCCCCACCCCCGGCACGTCGAGGTAATAGCTTCCAGACTCTTCCAGCTTCGTGAAGTCTGCGGCCTGCACGCGGTCGCCTGAGTCCGCGTCAGCAAGCGCGGGCGCGAGTCTGCCGGAGAAGGCGATGGAGTCGTCGCGCGAGCGGCGCACGTTGAAGGCGTCGGCGGTCGTCGCCGAGACGACGAAGGCGACCTTCG
Source organism: Pyrinomonadaceae bacterium (assembly GCA_045807785.1). Taxonomy (GTDB): domain Bacteria; phylum Acidobacteriota; class Blastocatellia; order Pyrinomonadales; family Pyrinomonadaceae; genus JAIVGV01. The sequence continues at coordinate 42,739 of JBJMGS010000003.1, read as the reverse complement.
CCGCGCGCGGGAGGTAGCCGACCTGATCGACTTTAATCTGCGCGGTCGGCGCGACGGTCAGCAGGGAGAAGAGGAGGACGAGCGATCCCATGTGTTGCTTCAGCGGCGGCTAACGATGTGCGGCGGCAGTGCGGCGCGGCTCGCTGCGGCGTTCGTAGGCGCGGACGTAATCGACGGTCAACGTCTGGGGCATGGAGGTGGTCGCGTCCGGGTCGTGGGGCCATTCGCCGCCGATGGCGAGGTTCAGGATGATGAAGAACGGGTGATCATAAACCCAACGCGCGCCCGCCGGCAGATCGCTCTTCGACCTCGTCTCGTAGAGCTTGCCGTCGACATACCAGCGAATCTCTCCCGCCTCCCATTCGACGGCGAAGACGTGGAAGTCTGCGGCGAAGCGCGTGCCGCCGGGCAAGGCGAACTGTGCGCCGATGCCGCTTGCGCCCGAATAGCCGGGGCCGTGCATCGTGCCGTGGACGAGCGCGGGCTCGCGCCCGATGTTCTCCATGATGTCGATCTCGCCGCACGCGGGCCAGCCCACCGTGTCGATGTCTGCGCCGAGCAACCAGAAGGCCGGCCACACGCCCTGACCCGCGGGTATCCTGAGGCGCGTCTCGAAACGACCGTAGGCTTGCGCGAACTTCCGCTTCGTCGTGAGACGCGCAGAGGTGTAGCGGCACGGCCCGTACCAGCACTTGAAGTTTGGCGGCAGCGTCTCGCTGAACGCTTCGATGACGAGATGCCCGCGCCCGTCGAGGTAAGCGTTCTTCGCGTCGTCGGTGTAATACTCCAACTCGCGATTGCCCCAGCCCGAGCCGCCGACCTCGGCACCCCACTTCGTGCGATCAACCCTCGCGCCTTTCGCCCCGTCGAACTCATCGCCCCAGACGAGTCGCCACGCCTGCCCGCGCGCGCCCGTCGCGAGGCAGAGCAGGAGCGCGAGCGCGAAGATGGTGGGCACGCGGCGCACGATCATTTCGCCGCTTTCAGACGTTCGGCGCTGCGTTTGACGTTGTCGCTGAGTTCGATGATGGTCAGCAGATCGCCCCCGGCGGCGGCCTCCTTCTGGAGGTCAACGGTGGAGGGGTCTTTGAACATCTGGTTCTCGGTGAAGGTGTGAATCGTGTTGCAGAGTTTGACGAGCGCGCCCTTGAGCTGCTCGCCGTCGTAGTTGATCTGCTTCGCGGCGTCTTTCTCTTTGTCTTCGGGCGGGGCGGTGGGCATCAGGAAAGACTTGAGCCGGTTGGCGCGCTTGTTGATCTCGGCGGCTTGCTCGGAGACTAGTTTGTAGTCGAGCGGTTTTTGGGCGACGAGGTAGTCAATCACATCGTTGCGGATGAGCTGGATGCGCTTGAAGTCCTGCTTCGTCTGAGTGATGGCAACCGCGAGGTGTTGCCGATCTATCCGCACGTTGGTGGTGCCGATCTCGGCGCTGCGCAGCGCCGCCTCGCGGTTCATCTGGCTGTGAGTTTCGCCCTTCGGGTCAACGACGGCCGGCGCGCCCACGCCCCCTGGCGCGCCCTGCGCCAGTACCGTGCCCGCGCTGACAAACAACAGAGCGGCGATGGCCGACAGACGGACGACAGTTTTCAACGGGCAGAGTGGTTGGTGCTTCATGTCAACTTCCTCCTTGAGATGCCTCGCGCGCGGACAGGCGTGCGAGCCTTGCCACTGCATTGATCATCATCTGCGGGGGCGCGTCTGCGTGCGCGCCGGATTCTGCGCCTGACCGGCCTGGAGCGTGAACGTGCCTGTGAGCGTGCCCACCATCACGTCGAAGTCTCCGGGCTCGACGACGGTGCGGTTGTCCGCGCCGACGAAGGAGAGATCATCCGGGCGCAGCGTGAAAGTCAGATCGCGGCTCTGCCCCGGCTCAAGATAGATTTTGGCGAAGCGGCGCACACGTTTGCCCGGCGGGCTGATGGATGCGACGCGGTCGCGCACGTAGAGGATAACCGTTTCTTTGCCCGCGCGCGCGCCGGTGTTCGTCACCGTCAGACCGACGTTGACCGTGCCGCCGGCGGGCACCGCCTGCGGGCTCACACGCAGGTTGCTGTAGGCGTAGGTCGTGTAGCTCAGCCCCTCGCCGAACTGGAACTGCGGGCGCGTGGCGAGGTTGCCGAACGACGTGTCCGTGTCTTCAAACACCTTGCGGTCGTAGTTGAAGAGGTTGTTCGCCGAGCGCGGGTAGGTGAAGGGGAGACGTCCCGAAGGATTGTAGTCGCCGAGGAGCACATCACTAATCGCCGTGCCGCCTTCGTTGCCGGGGTTGTACGCCATCAGGATCGCGCGCGCGCCGTCGGCCACGCGGCTGATGACGCGCGGTCGTCCTTCGACGAGCACGAGGACGACCGGCTTGCCGGTCGCTTCAATCGCTTCGGCGAGACGCAACTGCGGTTCGGGCAGCGCGAGGTCTGTGATGTTGCCGGGCGTCTCGGTGTAAGAGCCTTCGCCGAGACAGAGGACGACGACGTCAGCGTCGCGCGCGGCACGCACCGCCGCGGGGATGTCAACCTCTTCGTTGATGTCCGTCGGCGTCGAGTTCGCAGGCGAGCCGACGGCGCGCACGATGCGCGTGCCGGGCGCGTAAGAGATGTTGCGACCCAACCTGCCTTCAAGCGCCTGTAGGATCGTCGGGCGATCTTTCGGGTAGAGCGACTCGTCCGAGCCCTGCCAGACGTAAGTCCAACCGTTGTTGAGCGAGAGCAGCGAGTTCGCCGTCGGCCCCGTGACGAGCACCTTGCGATCTCGCGCGAGGGGGAGCAGCCCGCCGTCGTTCTTCAAGAGCGTCATAGACTCGCGCGCCGCCTGCAGTGCCACGTCGCGCGAAGCGTTTGTGCCGAAGCCCGCGGCGAGCGCCGGGTCGGGCAGCGCGTTCTCGAAGAGTCCCAGCTCGAACTTGACGCGCAGGATGCGGCGCACGGCTTCGTCGATGCGCGAAACGGGAACTTTGCCCTCTTTGACGAGCGCGATGAGATCGTCTGCGAAGCTGTAGTCGGACGGCACCATGCTCATGTCAATGCCGGCCATGACCGCCATGCGCGTCGCCTCTTTCTCGTCCACCGCGACCTTCCACTGCGTGACGAGTTTCTGAATGTCCTGCCAGTCGGAGACGACGAAGCCCTTGAAGCCGAGTTCGCCACGCAGGATGTCTGTCAGGATGTGGTGGTTGATGTGTCCCGGCGTGCCGTTGATCTCGGCGGAGTTGACCATGATGGTGTGCGCGCCGGCTCTGACGGCCGCCGCGAACGTCGGGAGGAAATATTCGCGCAGGTAGTTCTCCGGGATCAGTGCGGTCGTGCGATCCCTGCCGCTTAAGGGGAAACTGTAGCCCATGTAGTGCTTGAGGCTCGCGGCGACGTGCGCCGGCGAAGAAACGTCGTCGCCTTCGAGCCCGCGCACGAACGCCGCGCCCAACACTTTCGCCAGATACGGGTCTTCGCCGAAGGTCTCGTAGAAGCGGGGCCACAAGGGTTGGCGACCGATGTCGAGCACGGGCGAGAACGACCAGGGGACGCCCGCGGCGCGCGTCTCGGCGGCGGCGATCTCCTGCGAGCGCTGCACGAGCGCAGGGTTCCATGTCGCCGCCATGCCAATCTCCTGCGGGAAGAGCGTCGAGCCCTGCACGTAGTTTGCGCCGTGGATCGAGTCGAGGCCGTAGAGGACGGGAATCTTCAAGCGCGTGCGCTGGCTCGCCCCTTGAATCTTGCCGATGATGTCTTGCCAGCGCGCGAGCGGCAGTGCCTGATCCTTCACGTTTAAGATCGAGCCGACGCCGTAGCGCCCGACAGCCTTCTCGAGCTTGGCGGGATCGATCTCGAGCGTCTGGTTGCTCCCCGTCGAGACCATGCCGATCTCCAACTGCGTCATCTGCCCGACCTTCTCCTCGAGCGTCATGCGCGCGAGCAACGCCTCGACGCGCCGCGACACGTCGCGCGGCGCGCGCGGGTTCGTGGCCGACTGGAAGAAAGCGTCGCTGTCGTTCACGTCCGCGCCGACGCCGCCCCGCGCGTCGATGGTCTGCGCCGAGGTTTGTTGCAACTGTAGGCAAAAGATTTGGAGACACAGCACGGTGGCAAGTGTCAGGGCGGTGATTCTCATAGTTATCCGTTCGTCCTTCAGGAAAGAAGCTCGCTAGGAACTGGCGCCGCACATTCTCTTTGATAGAGCCCTTTTGTACAAGCAAAATTTTGCTCGCGGCGCGGGCGAACTCTCCGAGGCAAGACTCGGCGCGGCGTCAGCAGCGAAAGAGCGACTCTCGACAAAGCCTCGGGCGACGGTACAAGATGTAGCGACCTTCGAAGGTGTGCGGCTATCCTTAAGTCGCACCCAATCACACACCGCCCAGAGCCTCGAATGAGAGATAGGCTGAAGAAAAGTCTGACCGTCTGCTTCCTGCTCGGCTGCGCCTGCGTCTATTTCGGGAGGCCGCTTTTCGTCAGCGGGCGGGGACAGGCGGGAGCGAAGAATCCTCTGTCGAGGTGGCGTCCCGCGCGCGACTATTCCGGCGTCGGCTACACGGGCGCAGCCGCCTGCGCGCAGTGCCACGTGAAAGAGTCGAGCGCACAAGCCGCGACGCCGATGGCGCACGCCGCGGAAGCTCCTGCGGCTTGTGAAGTCCTCAAGTCGCGAGCGCCGCTCTCCTTCACCAACGGGGCTTACACCTACCGCATCACGCGCGAGGGCGAGCACGCCATCTACACGATCACCGACGGGGTCTCGACCATCTCAGAGCCTGTGCTCTACTGCTTCGGGCAGGGCGTGGCGGGGCAGACCTACATCTTTCGGCACGACGGCGCGTACTACGAGAGTCGCGTCAGCTATTTTCAAACGTCGAAGGGGCTCGACATCACGATCCTTCATCCGCGTGCGGCCCCCGTGTCGGTCGAAGACGGGTTGGGTCGTCCGTTGAGCGACGAGGCGACGCGGGGTTGTTTCAGTTGTCACGCGACGGCGGTCGTCTTCGGCGCGCGTCAGGGGTTGGAACACGCCTCGCCCGGCGTCAGTTGCGAAGCCTGTCACGGGCCGGGTGAGCGACACGTCGCGGCGATGAAGTCTAAAGATTTACGCGACCTGAAAATCTTCAACCCGGCCCGACTCGGCGCGATTGAGCAGTCGCAGGAATTTTGCGGCGCATGCCATCAGAGTTTCGACACCGTGATGTCACTCGACGCGCAGGGCGGCGCAGCTAACATCCGCTTCCAGCCCTACCGCATCTACAACAGCCGCGGACACCTCGTGGACGATCCGCGCATGAGCTGCGTCGCCTGCCACGACCCGCACGACCAGTTGCAGCACGACACGGCCTTCTACGACTCGAAGTGCCTCGCCTGCCACCTCTCGACCGCGAAGGAGATAAGGACGCAGGCGCGCAACGCCCCCGCCTGCCCCGTCAGCACTAAGCAGTGCGCGACGTGCCACATGCCCAAGGTCGAGCTGCCGGAGATGCACTACAGGTTCACAGACCACTGGATTCGCGTCGTCAAGCCGGGCGACGCGGTGCCGAGGTGAAACGATGAAGTCGGAACGAAGGAGCTAGATGCCGGAGGTGAGTTGTTAGGCTGTTTTCTGCGACAACTCAAATAATGCCTCATCAATTTCCGAGATTGTATGCCACAGCAGTGTCTGGTCATATTTGATTTCAAATTCAAGTTTGTTACCCGAAGCCAAATCATCTAAAAGATAGCCTGTCGTTTGAATATGTCCAAGACCACCACCTTCGACTCTGATGTATAGCTGCCCTTCGATTGTCTTGAACTCCGCCACGCCTTTCAAGCTTTTATATAAAGGCTCAAGCTGCTCCTTGAAACCAATCATGTCACTGACACACATATAAATCTCAACTTCACCTTTGAAGCCGCCAACTTCGATTTGAACCATAGCCTTTATCCAATCATACCCCTCAGTTTTGGGATTAGCCGGCGTGCCTAACAAGGTCACCTCAAGGCGCTCTTTTTCTGGATAACCAACTGAGAAGAACGGCATAAAGTTTTTACCTAGGGACTCACATCTCTTCGACATCGCTCCGACTTCATCTTCGACTCGGAAGATGAGCCCGCTTATTTCTTGGCGGGAGCGGCGAGCTGCTTCACGCGCTTGCGCCAGTCGGCGGGCGACGCGGACTTGAGCTGTGGTAGTTCGGACGCCGCGACGATCAACTCTCTGAGGCTCGGCAGGAACGGGAACTCTAGCGCCGCTTTCGGCTTCGCCGCTTCGTCGAGCGCGGCGAGGCGCGAGTCGCGCCACGTCGGCGGAGGCGCGGCGCCCTTCGTTAAGTAGGACAGCGCTTCGAGACCCGCCGCGCTCACGCGCGACAAATCCACGGCGAGCGGTTTCGCCTCGGCGAGCGCGGGCGTCTCGTTCATCAAGACTTCCGACTGCGAACCCGCGTCGCGCCACGCGACGAGAGTGTTCTCAAGGTCGCGCGCGTGAGACGCGAAGCGCGGCGCGTCTGAGAGTAGCGCGTCAACGTCATGCGCGAACTGTCGCGCCGCGCCGCTGTCGGGTCGCGCCGCATCGACGAGTCCTGTCAGAGGGCTGAGCATCGTCTGCGGTCGCACCTCAGGGCGCCGGTACTCCTTCACGGGCTCGACGACGGAGGCAAGCGTTTGCAGCGCCGCGCTATCCCTGCCCCCGGCGAGCCGCCGGAGCATCATCGCCTGATTGCGCTCGTGCGTCAGTCCGAGTTCTTCGAGTTGCTGGCTGATGACACTGAGGCGGCGGTACATGTCTTCTGTATCGTTCACGTCGCGTGGCGACCAGAGTCTCTCGGCGATGGCGGCGGTGCGGGGCCAGATGCGCGAGTCTATTGTTTCGGGCGAGACCCATTCGCTCCACATCGTCGCCTCGCCGCCGAGCACGTGCGCAGCTTCCGCCGCTGTGAGCGTGTTGCCTTCGGGCAGCGGGTCTGCCTTGTAATGATCGGACGCGGGGAAGATGAGATCGATGTAGTAGCCCGCTGAGAGGATGCCGTCGTAGCCCTGCTTCGCCGCCGCCGCCAGCGATTCGGCGCCGCGCCAGGAGTGGATGACCACGTCCTTCGGCAGACTGGGCTGAAAGATTTCGTCCCAGCCCATCATGCGCTTGCCGTGTTTGGTGAGAATTTTCAGGAGCCGCTGATTGAAGTAGGTCTGGAGCGCGCGGTTGTCCTTGATGCCGTGCGCTTTCATGAAGGCTTGAATGCGCGGGTTACGATCCCACTGCTTGCCCTCGTTCTCGTCGCCGCCGATGTGCAGATAGGCGTCGGGGAAGAGCGCCGCCATCTCGCCGAAGAACGTGTCGAGGAATTTGTAAACCTCTTCGTTGGTCGGATCGAGTGCGGGCTCGAAGATGCCTGCGCCGCGCTCGATCTTGTAAGGCCCCGGCGCGCTGCCGAGTTCTGGATAGCCGACGAGCCAGCTCGTGCTGTGACCCGGAATGTCGAACTCCGGCACGACGCGGATGCCGCGCTCGCGCGCGTAAGCGATGATCTCGCGCGCTTCGTCCTGCGTGTAGAAGAGTCCGTCGGAACCCATGCCGGTGAGCTTCGGGAACTTCTTGCTCTCGATGCGGAAGCCCTGATCTTCGGACAGGTGCCAGTGGAAGACGTTGAGCTTGACCGCCGCCATCGCGTCGAGGTTGCGCTTCAGAACTTCCAGAGGCTCATAGTGCCGTCCCACATCGATCAACAGCCCGCGCCAGCGGAAGCGCGGCGCGTCTTTGATCTCGACCGCGGGGACGTAGAAGCCTTCGCGGTCGCCCGCGACGAGTTGGAGGAAAGTCTCCAGCCCGTGCAGAGCGCCGACGACCGTCGGGGCGCGAAGCAGTGCCTGCCTGTCCGTCACTTCGAGCGAGTAGGATTCGTCTTCTTCGACCGAAGGGACGAGCTGCCCTGCCTTCTGACATTCGATGACGAGCGTCGCTGCGTTCATGTCAGAAGCGAGTCCCGTCGGCAGTTCAAGCACCGTGCGCCCTTCGAGCCGGCGCACCGCGCGCGCCACGCCCGCACGCAGCCTGTCGTCCACGAAGCCGCGCGCGGCGACGCTGAACGACTTCGTGACGGCGAGCCGGCCCGCGTTGAAGCGCACGGATGCGGGGACGGGCATCAGGTTGTGCCGCGCGGCGAAGAGCGACGCATCCGCGCCCGCGGTCTGCGCGCCGACTTTCAGCAGGCAAGCCAGGATGAGAAGGATTGAGACGCAGCCGTTTGCTTTCATGTGATCCTCGACGAGTAGAATGAGACGCGACGCGAAAGTCGCACGCGCTCGCAAATCGCCAACGAGACTAACTTGAATCGAAGGCACATCATTAAGACAGACTGTGGGGGCGAGTCAATCAAAACTTTTGCGGGTGAGGCACAAGCGACGTCGAAAAGTATTTCAGTGACCCGCGCCTTCCGTTTCTGTTATCCTCCCGCCCCGCAACATGAACTCGCTCAAGATCGGCATCAGCGGCGTCCGCGGCATCGTCGGCGAAACCTTCACGCCGGAGCTAGTCGTGGGCTTCGCGCAAGCCTTCGCCACGTACCTCGACGCGGGGCGCATCCTCGTCTGCCGCGACACGCGCTCTTCGGGCCCAATGGCGCACTCCGCCGTGCTCGCCGGGCTGCTCGCGACGGGCTGCGAGGTGATCGATCTCGGCGTCTGCCCGACGCCGAGCCTGCAACTCGCCGTCGCACATTTCGGCGCCGACGGTGGCGTCTCGATCACCGCCGGGCACAACCCTGAGCCCTGGAACGCGCTCAAGTTCGCGCGCGGCGACGGGCTTTACCTGAACGCGCAGCAGGCTGACGAGCTGCTCGACATCTATCATCAGGCGGAGTTCACCAAAGCGACTTGGGAGAACATTCAAACGAAGGTCGAAGAGCGAGACGCCCTCACGCATCACCTTGAAGTTCTCGCCCGCGCCTTCGATACGGAAGCGATACGCGCGCGGCGTCTGAAGGTCGCCGTCGATTGCTGCAACAGCTCCTGCGCGCTGCTCGCGCCGCGCTGGCTGCGGGAACTCGGCTGCGAAGTGCTCGCCATCAACGACGACCCCACAGCGCCGTTCCCGCACGCGCCGGAGCCGCGCCGTCAGACGATGGCGCAACTGCGCGCCGTGGTCTCCGCCGGGCACGCCGACATCGGCTTCGCGCACGACGCGGACGGCGAGCGGCTGGGGCTCGTCACGGAAACGGGCGAGATACTTTCCGAAGAGGCAACGCTCGCCGTCTGTGCCGAGATTCAACTGGGGCGCGCGTCGGGCACGGTCGTGACGAACGTCTCGACGAGCGGCGCGGTGGACGCAGTGGCCGCGCGACACGGCGCGACCGTGCTGCGCACGCCGGTCGGGCTGCCGTTCGTCTCCGAGGCGATGATCGAGAGCCGCGCCGTCATCGGCGGCGAGGGCAGCGGCGGCGTCGTCGTCCCGCGCGTGCAACTCACGCACGACAGCGCCGCGGCGGTCGGGCTCATCCTCGAACACCTCGCGCTCACGGGAGAGAGACTTTCTGAACTCGCGGCGCGTCTGCCGCGCCTCGCGATGATCAAGCGCAACGTCGCCGTCGAGCCGAACCGCATCTACTCGCTCATGCAGCGCGTGTACGACGAGTTGGCGCGGCAGGGCGTCGAGTACGATCAGACCGACGGGATCAAGCTCACGTACCCGGACGGTTGGGTACACGTCCGCGTCTCGAACACCGAGTCGCTGATTCGCATCATCGCGGAAGCGGAAGACCCCGCGCGGGCGCAGGCGTTGCTCGATGCGGCGCGCGACATGCTGGGCAATTGAACCCTCGATAAGTTTGAGAGGGACGGTTGACGAAGGAGAGATGAGTGATGAAGAGTTTCGCGACGCTACCCCTAATCGTCTTGTGCGCCGCTTCGTTGTTCGCGCAAAGCGGCGGTCGCACGCCGACGCCGGAAGCGGCGCGCGCGGCACAGCCCGGCTCGCAAATTCTGTTCGACGACTTCAGCTACTCAGATCAGAGTCAGTTGACGCGGCACGGCTGGATCGTCCGCACGGTAGCGGGTTGGCCCGGCGTGCCCGGCGCGACGTGGTGGCGCGAAGGCGTCACGTTCTTAAACGACACGAACACACCGCGCAACCGAATACTTCGCATGACCTCTTCGACCGACGGCACGGGCGAGCACACGAAGCAGACGCAGATTTGCCACGAGCGGAAATACTTCGAGGGCACTTACGCCGCGCGCGTGCGCTTCACGGACGAGCCGCGTGTGGGGCGAGGCGGCGATCAGATCGTCGAGAGCTTCTACACGATCAGTCCCTTGAAAGCGCCGATGGATGCCGACTACAGCGAGCTGGATTTCGAGTACCTGCCGAACGGCGGCTGGGGCGTCGCCGGAGCTTCTCTGTACGAGACGACCTGGGAGACCTTCAGCCCGGAGCCGAACTGGAAGAAAGATAACGTCTTTAACCTGACGCACGGCACACGCGCCGGGTGGCACACGCTCATCACGCAGGTCAGTGACGGCAAGGTGAAGTATTTTGTTGACGGCGTGCAACAGGTTGAGCACGGCGAACGCTTCTACCCGGAGTCGCTCATGTCGATCAACTTCAACCTGTGGTTCATCAAAGACGGCGCGGCGAAGGTTGAAGGCGCGCGACAGTACGACGAAGACATCGACTGGGTTTTCTTCGAGGCGAAGTCGGCGCTCACGCCCACAGAGGTCGCAGCGCGCGTCGCCGCGCTGCGCCGACAGTCCGTCAAATTCCGCGACACCGTGCCCGCGCCCACGCCCGCACTCGCGTCGCCATGCGATTTCTGAGGAGCGAGGAGCGAGGAGCGATTAGCTATTAGCTGTTAGCTATTAGCCAACCGAAGAGGCGAGGCTTTCTGGCTAACAGCTAACAGCTAACAGCTAACAGCTATTCTCCATGCGAGCCATACCGACACTCAAGATCAGCATCTCCGGCGTGCGCGGCGTCGTCGGCGAGTCGCTGACGCCGACGCTGCTGGCGCGCTTCGCGCAGGCGTTCGGCACTTACGTCGGGCGCGGCGCCATCGTCATCGGGCGCGACACGCGCACCTCCGGCGAGATGGTCAGGCGCGCGGTCGTCGCCGGGCTGCTCTCGACCGGCTGCCGCGTCATAGACCTTGACGTGTGCCCCGTGCCGACCGTGCAACTGCTCGTGCGTCGGCGCGCGGCGCGCGGCGGCATCGCCATCACGGCGAGCCACAACCCTGCGGAGTGGAACGCGCTCAAGTTCGTCAACTCGGAAGGTCTCTTCCTCACCGCCGCGCAGGCGCGCCAGCTCTTAGACATCTATCATCAGGGCGAGTACGTGAAGGTTCAGGGCGTGGAGATGGGATCGGTCGAGCACGCGACGGGCGCGCTCGACCTGCACGTCGAAGCCATCATTGATGCGCTCGGATCATTGCCTTCAAACGCCCGTAAGCTCCGCGTCGTCGTTGACTCGTGCAACGGCGCGGGCTCAATCGTCGCGCCGCGACTGCTCGCAGCTCTCGGCGCGGAAGTGTTTGAGATCAACACGACGCCCGACGGGCTCTTCCCGCGAGGCGCCGAACCCGTGCCGGAAAATCTCTCCGCACTCTGCGACGCCGTCCGCGCGCAAAATGCCGACGTGGGCTTCGCGCAGGACATGGACGCGGATCGTCTGGCGGTCGTGGACGAGCGCGGCGAGGCCATCGGGGAAGAGTTGACGCTCGTGCTGGCGGCGCGACAGGTGCTCGCTAAAGAGCGCGGCGCGGTCGTCGCGAACCTCGCCACGACGCGTGTGCTCGACGCGGTGGCGCGCTCGTTCGACTGTCCCATCTACCGCTCGAAGATCGGCGAGGCGAACGTGGCGGAGGAGATGCAACGCCGACAGGCGGTCGTCGGCGGCGAGGGCAACGGCGGCGTGATGTACCCGCGCATCAACTTCGCGCGCGATAGCCTCGTCGCGATGGCGCTCGTCCTCCATCTGCTCGCCGCGTCGGGACGCAAGGTGACGGAACTGGTCAATGAACTGCCGCGCTCTTTCATGTTGAAAGAGAAATTCGCCTGCCGCTCGGATCGCATCGGCAGGGTGCTGAAAAAAGTCCGCGAAGAGTTCGCGCACTATCCACAGGATTTGCGCGACGGCGTGAAAGTGACGCTGCCCGACGGCTGGCTGCTGGTGCGCGGCTCGAACACCGAGCCGATCATACGCATCGTCGCAGAGGCGAACACCGAAGCGCGTGCGCGCGAAATGATCGGGGAGTTGCGCGGGTGCGTCGAAGAATGTTTGGGCGCGTGAAGAGTCGAAACTGTCCGCGCGGCGAGAACAGTCGAAAGGAGAGACGCCTTGGACGCCTTGACCGGAGAGCACAAAGGCACGAGCGAGACGGGGCGCATGACTTCGCTCGACGTGTTTCGCGGGCTGACCATCGCCGGGATGATTCTCGTCAACAATCCCGGCACTTGGGACGCCATCTACAGCCCGCTCGAACACTCGAAGTGGGATGGCATAACGCCGACCGATCTCGTCTTCCCGTTCTTCCTCTTCATCGTCGGCGTCTCGATCACGCTCTCGCTCGCGCGCCGCGCCGAGAGCGGCGGGGGCAGGCGCGATCTCTACTGGAAGATCGCCCGCCGTACGGCTCTCATCTTCGCCCTCGGACTCTTGCTCGGCGCATTCCCCTACAACGACCTCCAGGGGTTTCGCATCCCCGGCGTGCTCCAGCGCATCGCCGTCTGCTACTTCTTCGCCGCCGTCATCTTCCTGAACACGAAATGGCGCGCGCAATGCTTGATCGTCGCGGCCTTGCTCCTGCTCTACTGGGCGGCCATGAAGTTGATACCCGTGCCCGGCTTCGGCGCGGGAGACTTGAGTATGGAGGGAAATCTCGCCGCCTACGTTGATCGAAGCGTGTTCGGACATCACACGTGGAAGCCTCTCTACGATCCGGAAGGTCTGCTAAGCACGATCCCAGCCATCGCGACGACGCTCTGCGGCGTGTTGACGGGACAACTCTTGCGCACGCGCCGCGAGCCGCTGGAGAAGGTGGCTGCGATGTTCGTCGCGGGTGCGTGCGGCATGGTCGTCGGCTGGGCCTGGAACTTCTGGTTCCCTGTGAACAAGGCTCTGTGGACGAGTTCTTACGTCGTCCTCACCGCCGGGATGGCTCTCGAACTGCTCGCCGCCTGTTACTGGCTCGTTGACATCAAAGGCTACCGGCGCTGGACAAAACCCTTCCTCGCCTTCGGCACGAACGCGCTGGCGGTCTACTTCCTCTCGGAGTTCGCCGTCCTCGTCGCCTCGCTCGTCAGGTTCACGCGCGCCGACGGCACGCCGACGGACTTGCTCGGACTGATCTACTCGAAGCTGTTCGCCTCCTGGGCAACGCCGATCAATGCGTCGCTGATGTTCGCCGTCTGCACCGTGCTCGTGTGGCTCGGCGTGATGTCGCTCTTTTATCGCAAGCGAATTTTTATCAAAGTCTGAAGCGACTCGCATCGCGAGCGCGATACATGATTCACGACGCGCGTGTAACAGGCTATACTTGCGGCGCGTCGGGAGAGACGCGAGCAGAGTCGGAGGTGCGCCGTGAAGAGAGATCGCGCCGTCACACGTAGAAGTTTTGTGGCATGCGCCTGTGCCGCTGTCGCCGTGCTGTTAGCGTTGCCGCTCGTGAGCCGCGCGCAGACGGGGACAGGCATTGCCACGGTCGGGCCCGGCATGGACTCCGAGGCGGCGCGCATCCGCGACGAGCAGCAGCGCGAGATGCAGCTCAGGAATCTCGGAGCCGCGACGCCGCACTCGAACGAGAAGGCGGTCAAAGCCGCCGTCGATCAACTCAACCAGGACTTCCGGCGCGTCCAGATCATTCGTAACGAGGTGGCGCACGCCCTCAAAGTCGAAGGCACGCTCGATTACAAGCGTGTGTCGGATCAAACCGCGGAGGTGAAAAAACGCGCCCTCCGCATGCAAAACTATCTGGCGCTGCACGGCTCAGACGCACAGGGGCGCGATCAAACAGAGTCGGCCGAGTACGACGACAAGCAGTTGAAGGATGCGCTCGTGAGATTGTGCCGGCGGATAGATAGCTTCGTCGCTAATCCGAAGTTCACGTCGCCACTCGTCGCCGACGTCGGCGGCAGTGATAGCGCCAGCCGCGACCTGCAAGAGATTATCGTCCTCAGCGTTAACATCAGGAGCAGCGCCGAGAGGCTGGGCCGGAAGGACAGATAAGTTCGCCCGCGCGGCCACACCTCACCTCTGACGAAAGAGCTTCTTTCCACGACATTCACCCAGCACACACCGTCTCGGCGCGCCTCACGCGCACGCGCGCTTAAGGCCGCTTCCGCGTCGCGCCTTTCATGTCAGACGAGCATCGTTGGCATCATGGCTGAGCGGCGCGGAGAGAATTCATCACGCCGTGGTCAGCGCCCGCGCCTCAGATAAAAAGTATTGACTGAGAGTCTCACTTGTACTACTTAATGGCGCTTCGGTTTGTGCGCTGCGAAATCCCCGCTAGTTAAATCGGCTTCAGTCCCGGTTAAAAAAAACCGGACGAGGCGGCGCCAGAGTCTCTTCAAGTTATCCGACAACTAATGCGACGAATCGACCTCAAGAGAGCCAGTGTCGCGCGTCCCAACACGATTCGCGACATCAACCGGCAGATCGTGCTTAATTACGTCCGCGAAAGAGGCCCCATCTCCCGCGCCGAAATCGCGCAGGAGACCGCGCTGCAACGCTCGACCATCTCCCTGATCGTCGCCGAGTTGAAATTGGGTGGGTTGATCGAGGAGGTGTCGGGCGAGTCATCGGGCGGTCGCCCGCCGATCCTGCTTTCGCTGCGGACGGCGGACGCCGTCGCCATCGGGGTTGACCTCGGCACCCGACGCACCATCGTCGCCACGAGTGATCTCGCCGGTCGTGTCCTTGAACAGGAAGAGTTTTCCACCGATCCGGACGCGCGGAAAACCATCTCCCACATCATTGATTGCGCCCGCCAGTTCATCAGCAAGAGCGGAGACACCATCGAGGGCGTCGGCGTGAGTTTGCCGGGTTTGGTGAATCAGGAGACGGGCACGGTCTCTTTCATCCCGCACTTCAAATGGCGCGATCTGGAGATCGCCAAAGAGATCAATGCGGCGCTCGATTTGGCGGTGACGGCTGAGAACGACGCCAACGCGGCGGCGCTCGCCGAACTCTGGTTCGGTCGCCCCGAGATACGCGAGGTGCGCGACTTTATCCTGGTGCTTGTCGAAGAGGGCATCGGCACGGGGGTCGTCTTAGACGGGCAGATTCACCGCGGCAAGAGCGGAGCGGCGGGCGAGTTCGGCCATATGACCATCGGGCGGGACGCGCCGATCGCCTGCGCCGCAGGGAGTCGCGGATGCTGGGAAGCGTTCGCCTCCGAGCGCGCCGCGATGGCGCGCTACGCGAAGTTGAAGCACGACGCGGGCGCTGGAATCGGGTTCGGGCAACTGGTCGAACGTGCCTTTGAGGGCGAGGAGGAGGCGCAATCCGCCCTCAGGGAGACGGCCTGGTATCTGGGTCTCGGCATCGCGAATTTAATTCAAGGGCTGTCGCCGGAAGCGGTCATCGTCGGCGGGCCGATCGTGCGCGCCTGGCCGCTCATCGCCAATGACATCAGAGCCGCCGTCCGAAAAAATATCTGCCGCGGCCTGCCCCCCTCGCAGATCATCGCGTCCACGCTGGGCGCGGAGCCGACGCTGATGGGCGCGCTCAGCCTCGTCCTCATGACCAAATTCACACACGCCTCTCTCTCTTGAGCCGCCCGGCGTGGCGGTCTGTCTCCGGCGGCATTCACTCTGCCTTCTTGAGATAGTTGAGGCGGGCCGCAGAATTTTCTTGACAAGGGAGCGGATAAGTATTAAATCCTTTTGTCAGGTCTTGCAACAAAGTTCGCGTTCAGGCTTTAGTTATATAATTTCATCTGATTCTTCTCGCCTTTTTCTGTAAAGGAGAGCGATCACCGGACGTCACGTCGGCGCTGCTCTTCCGTAAAGCAAGTACACCAGGGGTAGAGCTGATTCGCACTGCTCGGTACTTATCGTATCGAGCAGCGCGTTCGTCCACAGAGCGGCGCTACCCGACCGATTAACGATTAACAATTGGAAGTGCGGAAGCTGAGGAGTCGCGTCCATGACTAGAAAGCCCGGATTGCAAGCGCTGCTACTCTTGTTAGCGCTCGGATTGTGCGTCGGCGTTCACGCTCAGGTGAGTACGGTCGGCAGCATCAGCGGGACCGTGCGGGACCCGCAGGGCAGCGCCATCCCGAACGCCGAGGTCACGGTGACCGAAGAGTCCACGCACGCCAGCCGCACGGTGAAGGCGAACGACGAAGGGTTCTATTCGGTACCCAGCCTACCCGTCGGGCGCTACACCGTGAGCGCGTCTCCCACCGGATTCAAGAAGACGGTCAACAGCGGAATCGATCTACACGTCGCCGACCGGCTCACCGTCGATTTGAACCTCGAAGTCGGCACCGTGGGCGAAGTCGTGACGGTCACCGGCGAGGCGTCGCTCGTGCAAACACGTAACTCCGACGTGAGCAGCCTCGTGACGGAGAAGCAGATCACGGAGCTGCCGCTCAACGGGCGCAACTACGCGCAGCTCGTGACGCTCGTGCCCGGCATCTCGCCCGTCACGCAGGCGGGCGCGGGCGGCGCGTTCGGCACCGCCGGGACGGGGCTCGACTCGCACGTCGATATGTCGGTCAACGGCAACGGCTCGAACACAAACCTGTGGACGGTGGACGGCGTCAACAACATGGACGTCGGCTCGAACGCGACTTTGCTCGTCTTCCCCTCCATCGACTCCATCCAGGAGTTCCGCGTCGAGCGCAACAGCTTCAGCGCGGAGTACGGGCAGGCGCAGGGCGCGGTCATCAATCTCATCACGAAGGGCGGCGGCAACGAGTACCACGGCGGGCTCTTCGAGTTCTTCCGCAACGACAAGCTGAACGGCACCGACTTCTTCAACAACCGCGCCGGGCAGCCCAAACCCGTGCTGCGCTACAACAACTTCGGCTTCAACTTCAGCGGGCCCGTCAAGCTGCCCCGCTTCGGCGAAGGCGGCAAGAAAATCTGGAACGGCAAGGATCGCGCCTTCTTCTTCTGGAACGAGGAGTGGCGTCGCGAGGTGCGCGGTCTCGTGCCGCCCCTTCAGTTCTTGGTGCCGACAGTGGCGGAGCGCCTTGGCGATTTCAGCGGGGCGCGCACAGATCATAGACCGAGGAACCCGCTCCTGCCGGGAAGGTGCGACGAGCCCAACGACCCCAGACCCGATAAGGACTTCAGTGCCTGCTTCCCCGGCGACAAAATACCGCAGAATCTGCTCAGCCCGGCGGGACTCGCGATCTTGAAATTCTTCCCGCTCCCTAACACAGCGCTTAAAGACGGGCACAACTTTGTGCAATCGCCGGTCGAGCCGGTCAGCACGCGCCAGGACACTCTGCGCGGCGACTTCAACCTGACCAGCAAGATGAACCTGATGGTGCGCTACATCAACGAGACGTGGGTGCACGGCAACGCGGCGGGCAACTTCTGGGGCGACACCGGCTTCCCGACCATCAGCTCCGACTGGTCGCAGCCTTCGCACAGTTTCGCCGTCAAGCTGGCGAGCACCATCTCCCCGACCTCGGTCAACGAATTTCAGTTCTCGCGCGCGGGCAACAACATCTTCGTCACGACCAACTCGACGGGGCAGTCACTCAACGCCGAGATCGCCTCAAAGTTCCCGACCGTCTTCCCGAAGCCTGACGGCGTCGGGCTGCCGACCTTCTGGGGCGCGGACGGCTACCCGGCGCTGTGGCATCAGGCTCCTTGGAACAACCACGAAGACCTGCTGATCTGGAAGGACGACTTCTCGAAGGTGGCCGGCGCGCACGACCTCAAGTTCGGCGGGCTCGTGAGCCACAACACCAAGGCCGAAGTGGCCAACGGCGCTAACTCGTTTGCGCAGTTCTGCGGCACGAACACACACACCGGCAACGCCATCGCCGAACTGCTCGTCAAGGACATCCCGCTCGGCTGCTACACCGAGATCAACGCCCTGGGGCTCGGCGACGGGCGCTGGCACGACTTCGAAGCCTACGGCAACGACACCTGGAAGATACGCCCGCACGTCACGCTCAATCTCGGCCTGCGCTGGTCGAGGTACTCGCCCGCCTACGCCGACGATGACCGCATCAGCAACTACATCCCACGTCTCTATAACGGTCACGACCCGCTGAGCGGCCTCGTCAGGGCCGATCAGGCCGCGAGCGCGGGGCTCGGACGCTCGCTCGTCAACCCCTACAACATGGGGTTCCAGCCGCGTGTCGGACTCGCGTGGGACGTGTTCGGCGACGGCAAGACCTCGCTGCGCGCGGGCTTCGGGCGCTTCCTGGGTCGCGCCAACGTCATCGAAGACATCCTGCGCATGACCAACAACCCGCCGTGGACGACGACCGTCAACTCGAACTGGGGCGGCGACGCGAACTCAAAACTGAGCGACGACCCGACCTTCCGCAGTCTCGACACCATCAACCCCGGACTGCGCAACGCGGTCGCGGGCGTCAGCACCAGCACGGGCTTCAACGCGGTGGATGAGAACTTCCGTCCGCCCGACAGCTACCAGTGGAATCTGACCGTCTCGCGGCAGTTGATGAAGGACACGGTGCTCGAAGTCTCCTACATCGGCAACGAGGGGCACCACATCTGGCGGCGCGGGGTGAACTACAATGATATCCTGCCGCAGAATCGCGCCGCGGTCACGCAGCAGTTCCTGCTCTCGTCCGCAGGCCAGACGAACGACCTGACCAACACCATCACGCGCAGCCGCAGGTTCCCAAACCTCGGCCCGATCACGATGAGCGAGTCCACGGGCAACTCGAACTACAACGCCCTACAGGTCTGGCTCAACCGGCGTTTTTCGAGCCGGCTCTCCTACTCGGTCGCTTACACCTGGTCGCACGCCCTCTCGGACGTGCCGCTGACTTCGTTCACGTCGGGGACGACCGACCCGTACAACTACCACCTCGACTACGGCGACGCCGATCTCGACCGGCGGCACACCTTCGTCACCAACGCGGTCTATGAACTCCCGTCGTTCAAGGAGTGGGGCAAGGCCGCCAACGCCATCGTCGGCGGGTGGCAGTTCAACGCCATCTTCTCCTACTACGGCGGCGTACCGCTCGACGTTTACAGCGCCGTGAACCCGAACTACAACGGTCTGGCCGCGAACCCCGCCAACGGCGGACTCCGCCCGAACCTGGTGCCGGGGCAGCCGATCTACCTGAGCGGCGACAAGACGCAGTACCTGAACCCGGCGGCGTTCGCGCTGCCCGCGCCGGGTACGTTCGGCAACTTGAGCCGCGGGGTGGTAAGGCAGCCGAGCCTGACGAACCTTGATTTCTCGTTGAACAAGAACTTCGCGTTGACCGAGCGCGTGCGCGTGCAGTTCCGCACCGAATTCTTCAACTTCCTCAACCACGCGAGCTTCAACGGGTTCGGCAACTCCGTCTTCAGCGGGACGACGATCACACAGAACTCGACCACGCACGCCTTCAACATCGCCACCACGCCCAACGGGGCGTTCGGCGTGCTCAACAGCGATCGGGGCCCGCGCCAGATACAGTTCGGCCTCAAGCTGAACTTCTGATACAGTACAGCCACGGGCTGAATCCACGGGCGGGGGCTAAGACGATTTACTTCAGCCCCCGCCCGAATTTTTTTGCGCGCCCCTGAAGAAGCTTTAACGATGCGTTTACGTCCGACCCTCCTGCTCCTCCTCCCGCTGCTCTGCGCCTTCCAGTCGCCGCCCGCGCCGAACACCATCCGGCAGCACTACGAGGCGGCTGAGTCCGCGCGTCGCTCCGGCAACCTCTCGGCGGCGGAAGGTGAGTACACGGCAATCCTCGCCGAAGGCTACGGCAAGCTCGGGAAAATTTATTCCGCCGAGAAGCAGTACGCGGCGGCGGTCGGGGCGCTTGAATCTGCCGCGCGCCTCAACCCCGAATCCGGCGAGGTGCTCCTCGATCTCTCCATCGCCTACTTCGACGCGGGGCAGTACCAGCAGGCGGTCACAGCGTCGGGCAAGGCAGCGGCTCTCGACCCGCAAAGCGCGGGCGCGCGTCACATGCTGGGCAAGTCTCAGTTCATGCTCGGCGAGTTCTCTCAGGCGGTCGCGCAGCTCGAGGCGGCGCTCCGGCTCGCGCCCGGAGATTATGACGTCGCCTACACGCTCGGGCTCGCGCACCTCAAGCAGAAGGATCTGGCGCCCGCCGCGCAGATTTACGCCGCGATGCTCAAGCAGCTCGGCGACCGCCCGCAGCTCCACATCATCTTCGGGCGCGCCTACCGCGAGACCGGCTTCCTGGCGGAAGCGTTGGACGAGTTCAAGCGCGCGCTCGCGCTCGATCCGCATTTCCCGCGCGCACACTACTATCTCGGCCTGACCTACCTGTTGAAGGACGGCGCGGCGCGGCTCGACGATGCCGCCGCGGAGTTCAAGGTTGAGCTAGCGGCGAACCCCGAAGAGTTCTTCGCCAACTATTACCTCGGCGTCATCTACGTCATCCAGCGCAAGTGGGAGCCGGCCATCGCGCTGCTGGAGAAAGCTTCGCGGCGCGAGCCCGACAACCCAGACCCCTACTTTCATCTCGGTCAGGCTTACCAGTCGCTCGACCAGCATGAAAAAGCTATCGCCGCGTTAAGGAAGTCCATCGCGCTGAACCCCGAGTTGAGCCACAACGATTATCAGGTGGCGACGGCGCACTACCGTCTCGGCCAGTCGCTGCTCAAGTCGGGGAAACAGGACGATGGCGCGCGCGAGTTGCAGCTCGCGGCTGACTTGAAGTCCAAGTCGTTGACGCGCGACAAGGAGAAGGCGGAGGCGTACCTCTCTTCAGCGAACCTGCACGAGCAGAACGACAAGTTCCCAGAGATGGCTTCAGCCGCAGGCGTCGTCGCCGAGTCAAACGCGCTCGACAAAAAGACTGTAGGGGATTTGTCGAGCGGCGAGGCGTATTACAAACAGGTCGTCGCCAGCGCGCACAACGACGTGGGGCTGCTGCGCGCCGAACGTCAGGACTTCCGCGGCGCGGCCGAGCAGTTCGCCGCCGCCGCGAAGTGGAACCCGCAGCTTGAGGGTATTGATTTCAACTTGGGGCTCGCCGCCTACAAAGCCGAACTGTTCAAGGATGCCATCGCTCCTTTGGAGCGCGAGTTGTCCGCGCGCCCGGCGAACCTCCAGGCGAAACAGCTCCTCGGCATGAGCTACTTCGTGACGGAGAACTACGCGCGCGCCGCGGAACTTCTCTCCGAAGTCGTCGCGCTCCGCCCCGATAACGTCGGGCTCAACTACACGCTCGCGCTCTCGCTCATCAAGCAGGGGCGGGCGGAGGAAGCTGCCCGCCGCGTCCAACAGATGATCGCCGCGAGCGGCAACAGCCCGCAGCTCCACATCGTTCTCGGTCAGGCTTACTACGAGCAGGGCGACACGGCGAAGTCGCTCGAAGAGTTGCGGGCGGCGCTCTCGCTCGACGCGCGCACGCCGCTCGCGCACTACTACATCGGACTCGTCCAACTCAAAGACGGGAAGCTCGACGAGGCGGCGCGCGAATTCGAGAACGAGCTGGCGCTGAACCCCGCGGACTTGCAGGCCAAATATCATCTCGGCTTCGCCCTCTTAGCGCGACAGGACGCCGCGCGCGGGGTGCGCGTGATGCGCGAGGTCGTCGGCGTCAAGCCCGATTTCGCCGACGCGCGCTACGAACTCGGCAAGGCGCTGCTTCAGCAGGGCGACGTTCGCGGGGCGGTCGAGAACCTCGAAGCGGCGGCCAAACTCGCGCCCGAAAAATCCTACGTCCGTTACCAACTCGGGCACGCTCTGATCGCCGCCGGGCGCAAGGCGGAGGGCGACAGCCAGCTCGAACTCTACCGGCAGTTGAAAGAGAAGGAGCGGGGGCAGACCATCCCGTAAACAGGTGGGGAGAGACTTGCTCACGAAAACAGCCCTGCTCGCGGCGCTCATCGCCGCACAGTTTTCTCTCATCAATCCAACCGCCGCCGCGCCGCCCGTGCCGGTTCAACTTACCGACGTCACGGAGCGCGCCGGCATCGCTTTTCGCCACGTCGCTTCGCCCGACAAGAAGTACATCGTCGAGTCGATGAGCGGGGGCGTCGCGCTTATCGACTACGACAACGACGGGCTGCCCGACATCTTCTTCGTCAACTCGCTGACGGTCGATCTCGTCAAGTCCGGCGCGAAGACCCGCAGCGCCCTCTACCACAACAACGGCGACGGCACTTTCAAAGACGTGACGGAGAGGGCCGGCGTCGGCGACGTGGGCTGGGGCATGGGCGCGGCGGTGGGCGACTACAACAACGACGGCTACGACGATCTCTACGTGACCTGCCTCGGGCCGAACCATCTCTTCAAGAATAACGGCGACGGCACATTCACCGACGTGACGGCGAAGGCGGGCGTCGGCGATCCGCGCTGGTCAACCGGCGCGGCCTTCGTTGACTATGACAACGACGGACGTCTCGATCTCTTCGTCTCGAATTACGTGGACTTCGACATTAATCACCTGCCGGAGTTCGGCAAGGGGCGCTCGTGCCAGTACAAGGGCATCGCCGTCCAGTGCGGCCCGCGCGGCCTGCCCGGCGCGGGCGACTCGCTCTACCACAACAACGGCGATGGCACGTTCACGGACGTCTCGAAGAAGGCGGGCGTCTCCGACCCGCAGGGCTACTACGGGCTCGGCGTCATCTGCTCCGACTTTGACGACGACGGACTCGTGGACATCTACGTCGCCAACGACTCGACGCCCAACTTTCTCTACCACAACAACGGCGACGGCACGTTCAAGGATATCGGGTTCGTCTCCGGCACCGCGGTCAACGACAACGGGAGCGAGCAGGGGAGCATGGGCGTTGCGCTCGGCGACTACGATCACGACGGCAAACTCGATCTCTTCGTCACGAACTTTGCAGACGAGTACAACACGCTCTATCGCGCTAACGGTCGCGGCTCGTTGACGGATGTCTCCTACAAGGCGAACGTCGCGGCGGTCTCTCTCCCTTACGTCGGGTGGGGCACGGAGTTCTTCGACTACGACAACGACGGGTGGGCTGATCTCTTCGTCGCCAACGGCCACGTCTATCCGCAGCTCGAAAACTACCGGCAGCGCAAGCTCGTCCACCACAACAACCGCGACGGCACTTTCACAGAGGTGTCCGAGCAGATGGGCGCGGCGCTCACGGAGAAGCGCGTCGGGCGCGGCGTCGCCGCCGGCGACTTAGATAATGACGGCGACGTCGATCTGATCGTCGGCGATCTGGACGGGCCGCCGCAACTGCTGCGCAACGACGGCGGCAACGCGAACAACTCGATCCTCGTCAAGACCGTCGGCGTGAAGAGCAATCGCGACGGCATCGGCGCGCGTGTTAAAGTCGTCTCCGGCGATCTCGTACAGACGGGTGAAGTTCACAGCGGCGGCAGCTACATCTCGCAGGGCGATCTGCGACTGCACTTCGGGCTTGAGAAGCGGACGAAGATCGACTCAATCGAAGTCCGTTGGCCGAGCGGCGCGGTTGACAAGGTGACGGGCGCGGGCGTGAACCGGATTCTGACCATCGAGGAAGGGCGCGGCCTCACGAGTCAGAAGGATTTCAAGAACGCCGCGCGTCGCTAACTCCTGAGCCGACCAGTCTCTTGGATGCGAATGCTCATACTCGCCGTGCGATTACGACAGCTCATCCGTCATTCCGTCTGCCTGAGCGCAAGCCTCGCGCTCCTGTTCTTCCTCGCCGCCCCGCGGCGTGCGACGGCGCAGGAGAGCAGCCACGCTGCACAGATCGAGCGCGCGGCGGCGCTCATCACCGTCAACCGCATCCCGGAGGCGGAGCAGTTATTAAATGGCGTCTTAAAGAGTAGCTCGGACGATCCGCTCGCGCTCAACCTGCTCGGCACGGTGCGCGCCCAGCAAGGGCGGCTCGACGAAGCCGAAGCCCTCTTCGCACGAGCCCTGCGTGTCGATCCGCAGTTCGCCGGCGCGCACGCGAATCTGGCGTACCTGCACCTGCTCAAGCGTGAGCCGGAGAAGGCAGTCGCGCAGCTCAGAGAGGTGCACCGCATCGTCCCGGATGATGCCGACACCACCTACAAGCTCGCGCACCTGCTGTTCACGCTCGGACACTTCGACGAGTGCGTCGCCTTCATCGCCGACGCGCGGCGGACGGGCCAGCCGACGCCAGCCCTGCTCGCTGTTCTCGGCGACGCCTACTTGAAGAAAGGCGATGTGGGACGTGCGGAAGAGAGTTACCGGCAGACGCTCGGCGCGCAAAGTAATAACGCCGACGCGCTCCTCGGCATGGCGCTCGTCTCGCAGTCGAAGGCGGACGCGCAGTCCGCATCTGCGTATCTCGCCCGCGCCAAAGCACTCGTCGCCGACTCGCCGGAGATGCTCTACCGCTACGCCGTCGTCGCGTTGAAGTTGGAGCAGTTCGACGACGCGCGTTCGGCGCTCGAACGGGCGGTGCAACTCAAGCCGGGCGAGGCGGCATACCTCGTCGCGCTCGGCGCGGTCTGGCTCAAGAAGCCAGACCTCTTCGAGTCGGAGCGCGTCTTTCGCCGCGCGCTCGAAGTTCAGCCCGCGAACGCGCAGGCGCAGATGTATCTCGGCTACATCCTGCTCAAGCAGAAGAAGTACCCGGAGGCGCGCGCGTGGCTGGAGCAGAGCGTCGGCAAAGACGCCGCCACGCCGGAAACTTTCTACTACCTCGGCGTCATCGCAGAGGAGCAGAACGAGGACGAGCGCGCCGTCGGGCTCTTTGAAAACGCGATCCGCCTGCTGCCCACGTTCGCCAACGCGCACGTCGCCCTCGGCGCGCTCTATTTGAAGCAGAAGAACTACGAGCGAGCGCGGCAGGAGCTTGAGGCGGGCGCGAAGTTGAATCCCGACGACTCGAAGGCGCACTACAACCTCGCGCGACTCTACGCCCTGCTCAAAGAGCCGCAGCGCGCGCAGGCGGAGATGGCCATCGTCGAAAGACTCAAGACAGCGGGCAAGCCGCAGACGGCGGAGGGCGACCCCGGCGCGCCCGTCAGTCCGCCCTAGATAAATGTTCGTTTGGTCACTCTCGCGTCGGGAATGTCGCGGGCAGCGTCTGGCCCCAATCAGTTGAATAGCATTGACATCGGCAGACAGTGATAGTGAAAGACAGGCTAGCCGTTCTCTCGTCAGTCTTCTTACTGACTCTTACGCTCGCGCCCATCTCCGGCGCGCGGCAGACACTCGCGCCCGCAAAGACGCCCGTCACCTTCGTCGAAGTGCCGCCGAAGGTGAGCGGCATCAACTGGACGCACAACAACGCGATGTCGGCTGAGCGTTATCTTCCAGAGACGGTCGGCGCGGGCTGCGTCTTCTTTGACTACGACAATGACGGCTGGATGGACATCTACCTCGTCAACAGCGGAGCCTCGGATTTCTACACGCCGAAACAGTTGCTCAAGAACGCGCTCTATCACAACAACCACGACGGCACGTTCACGGACGTGGCCGACCGCGCGAATGTGGCCGGCGGCACGTTCGGCATGGGTGCGGCGGCTGCCGACTACGACGGCGACGGCTGGCAAGACCTCTACGTCACAGCCTACGGTCGCAATACGCTCTATCACAACAACGGCAACGGCACGTTCACGGACGTGACGGCGAAGGCGGGCGTTGCCGCGCCCGGCTGGTCAACCTGCGCCGTCTGGTTCGACTACGATAAAGACGGCAAGCTCGATCTCTTCGTCTCCAGCTTCGTTCTCTACGACAAGACGGCGCAGAATCTCTACTGCACAGACGAGTCGAAGCGGCGCTACTACTGCGTCCCGCGCTTCTTCAAGCCGCAACCCTCGCATCTCTTCCACAACAACGGTGACGGCACGTTCACGGACGTGAGCAACGAATCCGGCATTGCAGACTCGCCCGGCAAGTCTTTCGGCGCGGTCGCGAGCGACGTGAACAACGATGGGCTCATTGATCTCTTCGTCGCCAATGACACGATGCCCAACTTCCTCTTCGTCAATAAGGGCAACGGCAAGTTCGAGGAACTGGGCCTGGCCGCGGGCGTCGGCTACAGCGAGGCGGGCACGCCGCGCTCCGGCATGGGCGTGGACGCGGGCGATTTCGACGGCGACGGCTGGCAGGATTTATTCGTCGCCAACATCGATCAGGAGTTCTTCAGCCTCTATCACAACCAGAAGGATTTGACCTTCGCAGATGAGTCCGGCGAGATCGCCCCGGCGACGCGCCTACTCTCCGGCTGGGGCTTGAAGTTCTTCGACTTCGACGACGACGGCGACGCCGATCTCTTCCTGGCCAACGGCCACCCCGACGACATGATCGAGTCGCGCGCCCCGCGCGTGAAGTATCGTGAGCCGATGCTGCTGTTCGAGAACGTAAACGGCAAGTTCAAGGACATTAGCGCGCAGTCGGGCGCGGCGTTCGCGCAGAGCTACTCGGCGCGCGGCGCGGCGGTCGGCGACTACGACAACGACGGCGATCTAGACCTGCTCGTCTCGAACAACGGCGGCGCGCCGCTCTTGCTCCGCAACGATGGTGGAAGCAGGAACAACTGGCTCGGCCTGCAACTCGTCTCGACAAAAAGTAACCCGTCGGCGGTCGGCGCGCTCATCACTTGGCGAATCGGCGGCGCGAAATTCAGCCGCCTGAAGACGGCGGGCGGGAGCTACCTCGCCTCGCACGACCCGCGCGAAATTCTCGGGGCCGGGCACGCGGGCAAGATCGACTCGGTCGAGGTGCGCTGGCCCAGCGGCGTAACCGACACCATCTCTAACCCGCCGATGAACACCTACGTCAAGGTCTTCGAAGGCGCGGGACTCAAAGGCGCGACGCCGGGCGCGAAGTAAGTTGGAACGAAGTCGGACGCCGGCAGTAAATGCGAATCCACGGAGAGAGGCGCTGATGCTCAATCGCCCTGCACGAAGCAACTGGAAAGCCAGACTACTCTGCGCCCTGCTGCTCTTGGCTGCCACGAATGCGGCTTCAATCTATTCGCGCCCCGGCGTCGCCACTCGGCAGTCCGCCCGTCGCCCGCCCGTCGCGCGCCCCGCGGATCGCTTCGCGCTCAGGGACGGCGACCGCGTCGTCTTCTACGGCGATAGCATTACCGAGCAAAGGCTCTACACTTCTTACGTCGAGCACTACGTTCTGACGCGCTACCCGGAGCGGCGCGTGACGTTCGTCAACACCGGCTGGGGTGGCGACAAGGTGTCGGGCAACGACTGCCCGCCCTGCGCCGGGGTGGGCGGCCTGGCGCGACTCAAACGCGACGTGATCGACCACCGCCCGACCGTCGTCACGCTGCTCTTCGGGATGAACGACGGCAACTATCAGGAGCTTGATCCGGCGACCTTGAAAGTTTATGTTGACGGATTGACCGCCATCATCCGACAGATCAAATCACAGACGCGTGCGCGCATCTACGTGTTGACGCCGACCGTTTACGACGGCACGCGCCACACCTCCTGGTCGCACACGGATCGCTACAACGAGGTGCTCGACCGTTACAGCGAGGCGGCTCAGGCACTCGCCGCGCGCGAGGGGCTGAGCGTCGTGGACTTTCACGCGGCGACGACCGACGCGCTCAGCCGCGCCAAGGCCATCGCCGCCGACTACACTTTTCTGCCCGACGGCGTCCACCCGGAGGCGGACGGGCAGCTCGTCATGGCCGCCGAACTCTTGCGCGCGTGGGGCGCCCCCGTGGCGGGCGCAGAGGTCGCCGCGCGCATCATTCCCGGCGCGACGGGCGTGTCGCGGCTCGTCGTCAGCGCACCACTCCCTTGGCCGCCCGTGCAGCCCTCCGAGACGCTTGCGCGCGCCGCGCCTTTCGTCGCCGAGTTGGGGCGCGTTCGCCTGAAGATGGGCGGCACAACTGACGGGTCATATTCAGTCGGCGTTGACGGCTCGCCGGCGAAGACCTTCAACGCGCGCGAACTGAGCGACGGCATCAACCTCGCGGAGTTGTCCGCGACCGCCGGCGCGGCTTCGTCCTCGCTCGGCGCGCTCGTGCGGCAACGCGCCGATCTGTTCTTCATGCGCTGGCGGCAGATCGAAGTGCCCTTCGCGGGCAAGTTCACGCACGCGCCCGTCGCCGTCTCGTCACTGGACGCACTCATCGCCGATTTAAACGAGCGCGAGCGCGTGTTGGCGCAACCACACGAGTATCATGTCGTGATCCAGCGCGCCCCCTGAGGCCGCGGGCGCGGCGGTCGGCGCGAAGTAAGTTCAACACATCGAGTCGCGCCAGGACTTCATCAATGCACGTCTCTTATTTTCCCCCGGAGGTGTCCGACACTTGAAACAACTTGCCACCTTGATCGCCTGCGCCCTCCTCATCTGCGCCACGGGCGCGCACGTCTTCGCACAGCAGCCTACCGCCACGCTCAACGGCAGGGTGATTGATCCGAACGGCGCGGTCGTCGCCGGCGCGAGCGTCGTCGCGACGCAGAAGGCTACGGGAGTTAAGCGCGAGACGACAACCAATGAAGAAGGTCTGTACGTCTTTACAAACTTACCGGTCGGCGAGTATGAGGTCGGAGTTGAGATGGCAGGCTTCAAAAAAGCTTTGCAGTCAAATGTGGTGTTGCAAGTCGGGCAGAGCACGAAATCTGACTTCAAGCTTGCGCTCGGCGGTTTGTCGGAAACGGTCTGTGTTGATTGCGGAGTTGATCTCCGACCGATGGTCAATACCGACTCTGCGACCATTGATAGTGTGATCAGCGAACGCGAGATCGAGAGCCTCCCGCTCAACGGGCGCAACTTCCTCGAACTCGCGCTGCTCGTCCCCGGCAACGCGCCCGCGCCGAACTTTGACCCGACGAAGACGAACACCATCGTCATCTCTTCCGCCGGGCAGTTCGGACGCGGCGGCAGCGTCACGGTTGACGGCGCGGACATTAACGACGACGTGGTCGGCGGCGCAGTGCAGAACGTCTCGCAGGACGCCGTGCAGGAGTTCCAGATCGCCACCAACCGCTTCTCCGCGCAGACTGGCCGCTCCGCCTCTTCCGTCATCAACGTCGTCACCAAATCCGGCACGAACGAGTTGCACGGCTCGGGCTCGATCTATTTCCGCGACCGCAGGCTGCAAGGCTTGCCCGCCACCTTCGACCGCAGCGTCGGCGACGCACCGCCCTTCGACCGCGAGCAGTATTCGTTCACCCTCGGCGGCCCCATCAAAAAAGATAAGGCCTGGTTCTTCGGCTCCGTCGAAGATCGCAATCAGGACGGCGCAGTGCTCGTCGGCACGAGAAATACTGCCACGCGCACCATTGTCAGGAGCTTCGCCGCCGCGCCGCTCGACGATCTACTAACGACCGACCGCGTGGACTGGATGCCGACCAGTACAGATCACTTCAACTTCCGCTACTCGCTGCAACGCGAGTCGGACACGGCGGCGAGCACGCTCATCCGCTCCATCGGCTCCGCCTCGCAGCGACAGTCGAGCACGAATCACGCGCAGTCGCTCCTCGCCAACTACACGCGCATGCTCACGTCGCTCGATGTTAATAGCTTCAACTTCAGCTTCAGCACTTTCATCAACCGGACGCAGCCCGTCACGGTCGCGCCGCAGCTCACGTTTCCGAGCATTCAGGACGGCGCGTCGTTTCGCGTCCCGCAGGAGACGCGGCAGCGCCGCCTCCAGTTCGCAGACACTTTCACGGCGATTCGCGGCAACCACACGCTCTACTTCGGCGGCGAGTGGCAGCGCATTGACGCCGATTTCAACCTCGGCGTCTTCCGGCAGGGGCGTGTCGAGCTGATCGAAGACTTCCCGGATTTCGACCGCAACGGCGACGGGCGCGTGGACGATAACGATCTGCTCTTCGCCGTCACCCTGCGCAGCGGCGTGCCAACCCTGCCGCTCGTGATCCCGAACGCCGACAACAACTACTTCGCGGCGTTTGCGCAGGACGACTGGCGCGTCTCAACGCGACTCGTGCTCAACCTCGGCCTGCGCTACGAACTCGACACGAACGTCAAGAACGTCAGCGGCGTCGCCGATCTCAACCCGCTCATCCTGCCGTTTCTCCACGGCACGCGTACGAGCGATAAGAACAACTTCGCGCCGCGCGTCGGCTTCAACCTCTCTTCGAAGGACGGGCGCACGAGTCTGCACGGCGGCTACGGCATCTACTACGATCGCGTGACGCTCGAAATCGCTTCCCTCGAACGGGGCTTGGACGGGCGCGCTCTCCCCATCGAAGTGCGCGCCGGAAACGTCTTCTTCATTCCGCCGCCGTGCCTCTTCAATCCTGCGTGCGGCCAGTTCCCGCCGCCCGCGCCGACCCTCGCCAACCCGTTCACAGGCTTCGTCCTCCCCGGCGCGGGCGCGGGCGGCATCAACATCATCTCGAACGATCTACAGAACCCTTCGGTGCAGCAGATGAACGTCGGCGTCGAGCGCGAGCTCGGTCGCGACTTCGTCGTCCGCGCGGACTATCTGCGCAACTTCGGCACGCACTTCATCATCGGTCGCACCATCGGGCAGGTCTTCAACCCGGTCGTCGGCGGCCCAGACCTCGTCAAGAACATCGAATCAAGTGTTAAGACGAAGTACGACGGGCTCTTGCTGAGCGTCGAGAAGCGTCTCTCGCAGCACTACCAACTGCGCGCCGCCTACACGCTCTCGAAAGCTTTCAACTACGCGAACGACGATCAGATTCCTTTCTCGAACGGCCCCGTCGATCCGAACAACTTGCAGTTGGAGTACGGCCCGACGCCGAACGATCAGCGCCACCGCTTCACCTTCGCCGGAGTCTTCGAGCTGCCCGCGGGCGTGCGCCTCTCGCCGCTCATGACACTCGCCTCCGGCGTGCCGTTGGACATCCTGCTGCCCGACGGCAGCGCGCGCATCCCCGGCTTGCAGCGCAACGCGGGCGGTCGCCTCTTCCACACCGGCGCGGAGCTGAACGCCTACATCAAGCAGGTGAACGCGGCGGGCGGCGTCGCGGGCCAGCCTCTGCCGCTCGTCGCCGATAACGCGCGCTTCAACGATGCGTTCAGCTCGTTTGACCTGCGCTTGTCAAAAGTCTTCCGCATCGGCGAGCGCGTGCGAGTCGAGCCGCTCGCGGAAGTCTTCAACCTCTTCAACGTGACGAACGTGCTCGGCGTCTCGAACGTCAACTACTCCGGCTTCGCGAACGTGCTCGTGCGCGACAGCAACGATCCGGCGAGCCCCGGATACCTTCGCTCTTCGAGCTTTGGCCAGCCCGTGACGACAGCGGGCGGCGTCTTCGGATCGGGCGGCCCGCGCGCCTTCCAGTTCGCGACGCGCATCACGTTCTGACGAGAACGCAAGCGGAGTTGGTCGAACAAGTCAGCCGGTAGAGTTTCAGTTGAGCACGCACGACATACTCAGACGACAACTCGGACTGCCGACGGCGACGGCGCTCGTCGTCGGCGAGACGATTGCCGTCGGCATCTTCCTCACGCCCGCGGGGATGGCGAAGTCGCTCGGCTCGCCCGCGCTCGTGCTCTGCGTGTGGCTCGCGATGGGCGCGATGGCGCTGTGCGGCGCGCTCTGCTACGGCGAGCTGGCCACGAGGTTCCCGCAAGCCGGCGGCGGCTACGTCTATCTGCGCGAAGCGTATGGCGCGCCGCTCGCCTTCCTCTACGGGTGGATGGCGCTGCTCGTGATGGACCCCGGGCTCTCTGCCGCGCTCGCCGTCGGGCTCGCGGGCTACGTCGGCTACAGCTTCAATCTCTCGCCCTTCGCCATCAAACTCGTCGCCGTCGCGTCGATCATCGCGCTCGCCGCCGTCAACATTCGCGGCGTGCGGCTCGGCGCGTGGTTCGTCCGCTGGCTGACCGTGCTGAAGCTCGGCGCGCTCGCGTTCATACTGATCTGGGGCTTCGCGTTCCGCCTCGGCGACTGGTCGAACTTCGCGCCTTTCCTCGCACGCCGCGCCGGCTCCGTGCCACTCGCGGGCGCGCTCGCGGGCGGCATGGTCGCCGCGTTCTTCTCCTTCGGCGGCTGGTGGGACGTGAGCAAGTTGGCGGGCGAGGTGCGCCGCCCGGCCTACACACTGCCGCGCGCGCTCGCCTTCGGCGTCGTCATCGTCACACTCGTGTACGTTTTGACGAGCGCGGCTTTCGTCTACCTCGTACCGTTGGGGAGCGTCGCTTCGGGCGAGTTGTTCGCGGCGCAGGCTGGCGAAGTTTTGTTCGGTCGGATCGGCGGGCAGATTTTTTCGGCGGTGGTCATCGTCGCCGTGCTGGGTAGTCTCGCCGGTGTCGTCATGTCGGCCCCGCGCGTCTATTTCGCGATGGCGCGTGACGGGCTCTTCTTCCGCGCGGCGGCGGCCATCCACCCGCGCTACGGCACACCTGCGCGCTCAATCGCCCTGCAAGCCGCGCTCGCCTCGCTGCTCGTCGTGCTCGGCACGTTCAACCAGATCGTCTCTTATTTCGTCTTCGTCGTCGTCATCTTTCTCGCGCTCACCGTCGCGGCACTCTTCGTGCTGCCGCGCGCCGACGCGCTTCCCTATAAAACACCCGGCTACCCTGTGACGCCCGCCGTCTTCTTGCTCCTCATCCTGTTGTTGCTTATCCTGCTCGCGCGGGGCAATCCGCGGCAGTCTCTGCTCGGCGTCGCCGTCGTCGCCGCAGGGCTGCCCGTCTATTACTTACTGTTCCGCCGCAAATTCGACGCGGCGGGTTCGCACAGAGAAGAGGCATCATGACCTGGATCAAAACCGTTTCCGCCGAGTCTGACGAAGAGGTGCGCCGCGCGATGGAGGCGCAGCGCGAACTCTACCCCATCGAGTACGCGACGCCCGTCCACCCGACGCCCGACGGCGCGTCGTCCGGCATCGTCGAGTCGCACAGCCTCATCCCGGAGGCGCTCCACCACGCGTTCGCCACGTACGGCTCGCTGATGTCGCCCGATCTGCCGCTCGCGCGCCGACAGCACGAGATGATCGCGACGATGGTCTCCGTCCAGAACCGTTGCCACTATTGAATCGAGTCTCACGCAGAGTTTCTGCGTCGCGTCTCACTCGATGAAGAAATGGTCAGGGCACTCGAAGAGGACTACCGGAGCGCGCCGATCTCGGAGCAGGATCGCACGATGCTCGACTACGTCGTGCAGTTGACGAAAGACGCGACGCGCATCTCGCCCGCCGATCATGAGCGGCTGCGCGCCGTCGGCTTCGACGACCGGGGCATCCTCCAGATCACCCTGATCGCCTCCTGGTTCAACTACATCAACCGCGTGGCCGACGCGCTCGGCGTGGGGCGCGACTGAGGGCGGCGATGCGAGCCTGTCTCCCCGCCGGCCAACTTGCGCTTCTCCCAGAGGCTGAGCGGCGCTCACGCGACTTTTCTTCGACAGAGCTATGAACAAATTCAGTCACGCGCGCGTCCTATTCGCCTTCTGCTTAATCGCGCTCGCAGCGTCTTCAATCCTGACCACGAAATCTGCGGCCCGTCTGCCGACGCAAACAACTTCCGCCGCCGCGCCGCGCGAGGACGCTTACCGCGCCAACAACATCGGCGTCGCGCTCCTCGAACAGTTCAAATACAAAGAGGGCGCGGACGCGTTCCGCCGCGCGCTGCAACTCGATCCCAAGCTCTCGCTCGCGCGCACGAACCTCGCCATCGCGCTCTACAATCTGCCCGACGCGGCGGGCGCGCAGCGCGAGGCTCAAGTCGCCGCCGCCGCCGCGCCCGAAGCGCCGCAGCCCCAGTACATTCTGGGTCTGCTCGCCAAGTCGCAGAGCCGAATGGATGAGGCCGTCGCGGCGTTCCAGCGCGTGCTCAAGATCGATCCCACGGACGTGGGCGCGAACGTCAATCTGGGGCAGGTCTATTCGCAGCAGCGCAAGTACGCGGAGGCCATCGCCCTCTTCCGCACGGCGCTCGCCGCGGAGCCTTACAACGCGACGGCGCTCTACAACCTCGGCACCGCGCTCATCAGAGCCAATCAGCGCGAAGAGGGGCAGCAGGTGATCGCGCGCTTCCAGGAACTGAGGCAGTTAGGCAGCGCGACCACACTAGGGCAGAACTACCTCGAACAGGGGCGCTACGCCGAAGCCGTCACTTCGACCGGGGCCGAGCCCGAACTCGTTGACAAGCGCACGCCCGATGCCGTCTTCACCGACGTGACGGCGAACGCCTTGCCCGCAACTCCGGCGGGCGCGTGGCCCGTCAAAGACGACTTCCTCGAACAGGGCAGCGGCGCGGTCGTGCTCTTCGACTACGACGGCGACGGCGATCTCGACCTGCTCGAAGTGGCGGGCACGCGCCAACGTCTCTGCCGCAACGACGCGGGGAAGTTCACGGACGTGACGGCGCAGTCGGGCGCGCTCGCGCAGGAAGCGTCGGGCACGGGGACGGGCGCGGTCGCGGGCGACTTCGACAACGACGGGCGGCCCGATCTCTTCGTCCTGCGCTACGGCGCGAGCGCGCTCTACCGCAATGACGGCGGCGGTCACTTCACCGACGTGACCGCCGCCGCCAAGATTCCGAGCTACCCGTACCTCTCGCGCTCCGTCGCCTTCGTTGACTACGACCACGACGGCGACCTCGACCTCTTCATCGCGGGCGGCAGCGATCCGACGGAAGCTCTGAAGATGATTAAGAGTCGGAGAGGGCAGCCGCCGGAACCGCTTTCCCCCCCCGTCGTCATAACTTCGCCCAGCGAGCCGGGGCTCCTGCTGCGAAACAACGGCGACGGTACGTTCACGGATCAGACTTCGGCGGCGAAACTCTCCGCCCCGTTCGACGCGCGCGCCGTCGTGCCGACCGACTTCGACAACCGCCGCGACGTTGATCTGCTCGTCACGTCCGCTTGGGGCACTCCCGCGCTCTGGCGCAACATGCGCGACGGCAGCTTCCGCAACGTCAGCGCAGAAGCCGGTCTTGATAACAGAGAGCTGACATCCTCATGGAGCGTCGCCGCCGGCGACGTGAACAAGGACGGCTTCACGGACTTCTACTTCGTAAGTGCTTCAACGAACTACTTCGCGCTGAGCGACGGCAAAGATCACTTTCGCCTTCAGGAAGGCCCTGGGTTACGCGTGACAGGTAGCCCTTGCTCCGCTTTAGCGTCGTCATTCAACAACACCGCGCAGTTCATAGACTATGACAACGACGGACTGCTCGATCTGGTTACCGTCGTGACTGCCTGTGACTCTGCGGGTCAGCACCTTGAGTTGCACATCTGGCGCAACACGGGCGACGGCTGGGCGGACGTGAGCGAGAAGGCGACGCGCGGCTTGCGCGCGGAGATCGTCGAGAATGGGACGCCGCTCACGCGCGCGCGGGTGCTCGCGGCGGGCGATCTGGACGGCGACGGCGACACGGACATCATCTTCGGCGTGCCGGGCGGCGGCTTGCGCGTCGCGCGCAACGACGGGGGGAATCGCAACCGCTCGCTGCGCGTGCAGCTCGCGGGCAAGGTGAGCAACCGCAACGGCGTCGGCGCCAAGATCGAAGTGCGCGCCGGCAGTCTCTTGCAGAAACTTGAGACCTACTCGGCTTCGCCCGCGCCCGCGCCCGCGGACGTGCTCTTCGGACTCGGACAGCGCGAGGCGGCGGACGCCGTGCGCGTGCTGTGGCCCTCCGGCGTCGTGCAGGCGGAGACGCAGACGCCGGGCGCGCAGGTCGCGAACCGCGTCGCGCCGGGCGCGTTGAAGATCGAAGAACTCAACCGCAAGCCTTCGTCGTGCCCGTACCTCTACGCGTGGAACGGGCACGGCTTCGAGTTCATCACGGACTTCATGGGCGGCGGCGAGATGGGCTACCTCGAAGAGCCGGGGCGCTACAACCAGCCAGACCCGGTGGAGTACGTCCGCATCCGCGGCGACCAGTTGAAGGAGCGCGGCGGGCGCTATGAGCTGCGCGTGACGAACGAGCTGGAAGAGACGATGTTTGTGGATCGTCTGCAATTGATCGCCGTCGCGCACCCGCAGGATGTGGAAGTCTATCCGAACGAAGGCATGAGCGATCCGCCCAAGCCTTTCGTCCTCTACAAGACGCGCGGCGCGCACCCGCCGCTCGCCGCCACGGACGATCACGGACGCGACGTGCTCTCGCGCATCACGCGCATGGATCGACAGTACCCGGACGACTTCCGCCGCGACGCAGTGCGCGGCTACGCCGACGAGCACACGCTGACGCTCAAGCTCGACGAAGGCGTGGCGAAGAATCGTCGCACGCTGCTGCTGCTCACGGGCTGGACGGATTATGCCTGGTCGAGTGATAACGTCGCGGCGGCGCAGGCGGGCAAGGCGATGACGACGCCCGCGCTCCAGGTCAGAGACGCGCGGGGCGAGTGGAAGACGGTCATCGAAGATATCGGCATACCCGTCGGGCGACCGCAGACCGTGACGGTTGATCTCACGGGCAAGTTTCTCTCGGCGAGCCGCGAGGTGCGCATCGTCACGAACATGCGCGTGCTCTGGGATCAGATTCTGGTGGACACTTCGACGGGGGACGCGCCCGCCCGGCTCGCGCGGCTCGACCCCCTCGTCGCAAACTTGCGCTGGCGCGGCTTCTCACGCGAGACGACGCCCGACGGTCGCGAGCCTTACGGCTACGACTACGAACGGGTCACATACTCTTCGCCTTGGAAGGTCATGCCCGGACGCTACACGCGCGAGGGCGACGTGCGCGAGTTGCTCGTCGCGGCGGACGACATGTTCGTCATCTCGCGTCCCGGCGACGAGATCAGTCTCTCGTTCGACGCGACGAAACTGCCGCCGCTCCCCGCCGGTTGGACGCGCACGTTTCTCTTGTACGCCGACGGCTTCAGTAAGGAGATGGATATCAACTCGGCGAGTCCAGATCAAGTGTGGCCGCTGCCTTTCCACGGCATGACGAAGTATCCATACGGCGCGGGAGAGGCGTACCCGTTGACGGAGGCGCGGCGCGCGTACATGGAGCGCTACAACACGCGACTCGTCACAGCGCAAGTGCCTTCGATTGATTCGATCTTGTTGGAGTCCGGCGATGCGGGCGCGAATTTAAGCGGGGGGCGAAAATAATGACGGAGCAGATCAGGTATTCGGCGGCGGCGTGCCAGACGGATATGCCGAACCCCCTGGAGCGACGCGAGATGCGTCGCAACACCGACCGGATGCTGTCCATGATCGACTCGGCGGTCGCTGGAGCCGCGCCTTTCCTGCCCGTGCGGCTCGTCGTCTTCCCCGAGTTCGCGCACGCCGCGCCGGTCTTCCAGACCGCCGCCGAGCTCGTCGCGAAGCTCGCCGTCGAGATTCCGAACGAGCACACGGAGCGGCTGGAGATGAAGGCGCGCGAGCACGACATCTACATTCAGTCGGGCTCGATGCTCGAAGTCGATCCGAAATATCCGGGTCGCGTCTTCAACACGACCTGTCTCGTCGGCCCACGGGGCGTCCTCTACAAGTACCGCAAAGTGAACACGTGGATTCCTTACGAAGTCCACGCGAGCCCGCACGACATAGAGGGCTACGACGAGCCGCTCTTCCCCGTCGCCGACACGCCGATAGGTAAGATCGGTTGCGCTATCTGTTACGACTGGCTCTTCCCGGAAGCGATCCGCCAGCTCGCCGCGAACGGAGCCGAGGTGCTCGTGCGCGTCTCGGCTTATATGGACCCGTGGGGCGCGACCGAGCCGATGGACTGGTGGACGATCGTCAACCGCTGCCGCGCGTTGGAGAACACGGCTTACGTCGTCGCGGCGAATCAGGGCGCGAGCCTGAAGCACTACCCGCCTTACTCCTGGCCCGGCGGCAGTCAGGTCGTGGACTTCGAGGGGCGGCTGCTGGCGCAGGCGAGTCCCGGCCCCGGCGAGCGCATCGTCGTCGCGCCCATAGACATCTCCGCGCTCAGGCACGAGCGCGCCGCGCGCCGCGGGCACCACATGCTCGCGCACCTGCGCACCGAAGCGTATCCGGTTTACAAGGCGCACCTCTACCCGCCGAAAGATGCGTCGTCTGAAACCGAGGAACTTTCTTACGAGAGAAACAACCGGTTAATTGACGAGTCGAAGCGACGGCTGATCAAGTGACGCTCGGGCATGACCGTTGGCAGAAACATGAGTTGGCGGAAACACGGGCATGAGCGAGTGTGAGTGTTCTCAACACACTCCCTGACGGTCGTGTTTCCGCCGCCGTCGCGTTCGACTGAAATCCATATCGAGGACGGCGGCGCTCCGCCCGGTTGATAACTTCACCACTTTGTTGTATCTCTGTGCAGAAGTCAGGTCTAGCGCGGGGCGAACGGAGTCGAGCAAAGAGGGGGCATTGGGTTGAAAAGGATTGGAGTGTTGACGGGCGGCGGTGACGCGCCGGGGTTGAATCCCGCGATCAAGGGGTTGGTCTATCGTGCTGCGGAACACGGCATCGAAGTCGTCGGGCTGTATGACGGCTGGCGCAGTCTGCTCGATCCGCTGCCCGCAGTGTTGCCGCTCGACCGAGGATTGGTGCGTCCCTGGGATCGCGACGGCGGGACGAACCTCGGCTCGTCGCGCACAAACCCGTTTCGCTCGCGCGACGCGTCGGGCGAGTACGTTGATCGCTCAAGCGAGGTCATCCGCAACATCTCCCATCTCGGACTCGACGCGGTCGTCGCCTGCGGCGGCGAGGACACGCTCGGTGTCGCGGCGCGTCTGACGCGGCAGGGCGTCCGCACGGTCGGCGTGCCGAAGACGATTGATAAGGATTTAGCCGGGACAGACTACACGCTCGGCTTCGACACGGCGCTCCGGAACGTGACGGAGATCATCGAGCGCTCGCGCACGCCCGCGGGGTCGCACGGCTGGGTGCAGGTCGTCGAGGTGATGGGGCGTCACGCCGGACACCTCGCCCTCTGGTCGGGCGTCGCCGGTCAGGCCGACCTCATCCTCATCCCCGAACACCCTTTCAGCTATCAGAAAATTTATCGACACTTGTGTGAGCGGCTGGGCGACACGACGAGCCTCGTGCGTGACCCGACGCGCCCGCGCTACTCCGTGATCGTCGTCGCCGAGGGGGCTTACGCCGAGGAAGGGGAACTGGTGACGGTTGACGGCGGCCAGGACGCCTTCGGGCACGCGCGTCTGGGCGGCATCGGCGAGGCGCTGGCGCGCCGGATCATGAGCGAGACGCCTTACGACGCACGCTCCGTGATGATCGGCCACCCGCAGCGCGGCGGCGCGCCCTCGCCCGTTGATCGCATCATGGGCATGATGTTCGGGGCGCGCGCGGCGGACGCCGTGGCGCGCGGCGACTTCGGCAAGATGATCTCTGCGCGCGGCATCGCTCCGGCCTGCGAACTCTCGCTGGTCGAGATCGACAGTGTCCTTGGCGGGCTCAACACAGTTGATGTCGAGCGCCACTACGACACGGAGCGGTATCATCTGAAAGGGATCGGGATGTAGATGGCGTTGGCCATCACGACCGCGCGGGTGGGCTGGACGGGGCAGGGGCTTGAAACCCCTGCCCCGTGTTGCCCGAAGGCCGGGTTGGGCAAACGAGTCCCGGCTGAGGGTTACGGCTGAACGACGACATCACGGATGACGGTGCCCGGCAGCAGCCGCTCGATGGGTTGGCCGGACTTCGATGCGGTCTGGGTCGTCAGGCGCGTCCCCTTCGGCACGCGCGCGATGACGGTACGCCCGGAGCCGAACTCGCGCACCTCGATCGTGCGCGCCCTGATATCGACGCGCGTGATGATGCCGCTGATAACCCGCCGGCTGGCCGACCCGGCATCTTTCGCCGAGACGCTGGCTCCGCCCGTCAGGGTCACGAGTAGGGCGAGAATGGTTGCGATGCGCTGTAGTTGCTTCATGTCTGTTTCTCCTTACCTTGGCTGGGGCGCGTCTTGCTGCCCCATCGTCTGCACGTTAGAACAAGGGCTCCATCACACGAGGCGTCTTATTCGCCGCCTCACCTACTAACGCGCAAGGGAAGGAGCAAAAGGATCAACGCAACCCGGAGCGGCGTGAATCTCCACTTCCGGCGAAGCCCCAGGACAGATTTAAGGACGGCCTTTGTGCATACCTTCCTGAATATTTATGCCAAGTTAACTCGCAATATTCATGCCAAGTTCACCTGAACCGAAATCCTGATACCCGTGGCCTGCTCATTTTTCTCACGCTGTTGAAGTCAACAGGGCAGAAAGATGCAACCTTTCGCCCGCCCCGTCGTCTTTACAGTTGTACCAGCGTCAGACCCACCAAACTGATCTCCCTGCCAGCGGCGGGGGATCGCCTGAAGAAGCCCACGCACCAATTAAAAAAAGAACTCCCGGCGGCTCTCGCGTGCCGGGAGGGGAGGGACGTATGAGGCTCATAAGGTTCTCTTCGCTGGTTTTCTTTCTCCTCACTCTGTTCGTCGCGCCCACTTGTACCGCACAGGTCGTCGCAGTCGGCGCGAGCACAGCGGCGGCGCAGTCCACGTCTGACTACGAGCTGGGCGTCGAGCGTTACCTCGCTCAACGCTACGCGGAGGCGGCACAGGCGTTCGCGCGCGCCGTCGCGCTGACGCCGGACGACGCGAAGGCGCAGCACGGGCTGGGCTCGGCGAAGCTCAATCTGGGGCTCTACGAAGAGGCTGTGGAGGCGCTGGGCCGCGCCATCCGCCTCGACCCGTCGCTCGTCGAAGCGCGCCGCGACCTCGGCATCGCTTATTACCGCGCGGGGCGGACGGCCGAAGCCGCAGAGGCGTTCCTCGGCGTGCTCGCGCTCAAGCCGGACTACGACAAGGCTTATAACGACTTAGGACTGATGTACGCCGAGCTGGGCAGATATCAGGAGGCGCTCGCTGCGCTCGAACACGCCACCCGGCTTAATCCCCGGTTGGCGGAGGCGTACAACAACATCGGCTACGCCTACTACAGATCGGGACGCTACGGGAAGGCGATTGACGCCTACCGCCGGGCGATAGACATCCGGCCCGATTACGCACGCGCGCGCTTCAACCTCGGCGTGGCATACCTCAGCCAAGGGAAGAAGGGGGAGGCGCTCGATCAATACGCGGCACTCAAGTCCGCAGACCCGGAGCTGGCGCGGCGACTGTTCGGCGACCTCTCCCGCGACATGCTGGTCGAGGCGTATAAGTAAGTCGCCCGCCGTCTTCCGCCAGCGGATAAACAGAGAAGGGAGGCTCGGCGCCTCCCTTCTCGTTGGATTGTCAGGAAAATTTGAATGCACCCGGCACGATTCGAACGTGCGACCTTTGGTTCCGTAGACCAACGCTCTATCCAGCTGAGCTACGGGTGCATGTCTTGCAGGAGTCCGAATATACGGGCGGGTCGGGCGAGTGTCAAGCGGGCGTCGCGTGCCGATTTCCGGCGTTATTGGCGGGAAATAGGCGCCCTCCCCTTCAGCGCGGGTAGTAGCCGGGGCGCGTGTGCGCGACCGCTTCGGGGCGCGAGACTTCGATGCGGATTTCGCGCCACTTGCCGTCGCGCGCGTGCGTGTTCGCCGACTGGTAGGCGATGCTGTAGAGCGTGCGCATATCGGCGGCGACCTCGGCGTACTGGCGCGCGAGGTCTTCGAGACGGTTGATGACGTAGAGCCGCCCGCCCGTGCGGTTCGCCAACTGATCGAGGCGCGCGCGTGCAGAGGTGTAGATCGCGATCTACTGCGGCGTCGGCTCTGAGAGCTTTTTGATGTCGTCGGGGATGTCGCCGTCGGGGTAGCCCGCGACGAGATCGCGATTGTGCTGCACGATGCGTTTGAGATCGCCGGAGGGGAGCGCGAGTGGGTAGATCGTCACGCCCTGTGCGTCCGCCGCGTTGAGCACGGCGTTGAGCGAGGCGCTCGCCTCGGGCTTGATCGCGGCGAGCGCCTCGTCGCCGGACTTGGCGGAGATGGTCGCGGAGCGATCCTCGTTGCTCAGCGCCGTGTCCACGCCGTCCGTCAGCACAACAATCGCCTTGCGTCGCTTGCCCTCGCGGTTGAGCGCGGCGAGCGACGAGCGCAGCGCCTCGTAGAGGTTCGTCCCGCCGCTGCCGTTCGGGACGTTGTCGCGCAGCGTGAAGAGAATCTTCTTGCGGTCGGAGGTGAAGTCGGCAAGCGTCTCGACGTGGTTGAAGGTCTTTAAGGTCTTGCCCTCGTACTTCTTCTGCTCCCAGAAGGCGACGATGGCGACGCGATCCTGCGGCCCGAGCGCGTCGATGAAGCGCAGCGCCGCCATCTTGAGCTGCGTGCGGAAGTTCAAGGTCGAGCCGGAGAGATCGAGCAGCAGGACGAGGCTGAAGGGCGACTGGGTCGGCTCGAAGCTGCGGATCGTCTGGCGCACGCCGTCCTCGTAAACAGCGAAGTCGTTCTGCCCGAGCGTCATGATGGCGCGCCCCGCACGATCAACCACGCCGACGTTCAACTGCACGAGGTTTGATTCGACGGTGATCACTTCCTCGCCCGGCTGCGGCGTCGGCGGGGGCGTCGCCGCGGGCTGCTGCGCGCGCGCCGGCGAGAACGCCAGAATGATGGCGCAGAGGACGAGCGCGGCGAGCGCCGCCGGGCGGCGCGTCATGAGTTTGCAGCAGGTGCGCGGAGAAGACATCTCTAGAAACTCTCGCCGGTGCGAGAGCCGGAAGTATGCCGTCGGCGCGGCGACGTTGCAAGCGCGGCGCGCGTCCGACGCGGAAGCCATACGGTCGAAGGCTTGGGTGCTCGGTCGCGGCGGGAAGTTGCACGCGCGAGGAAGGTCAGGGCGGGCGGAAGGAATATTCAACACAGAGGGCACAGAGGTAAATCGATGAAGTAGGAATGCGGAACGATGAAGTGAAGCAGTCCTGTCTTACTTCATCGTTCCGCGTTCATCGTTCATCCTT
>JBJMGS010000002.1:0-12350 GCA_045807785.1 Pyrinomonadaceae bacterium | reverse complement strand
GGAACGACGGATCGAAGAGATCGCCGGGGCGATACGCGAGCAGCGCGAGCGCCGCCGCGCCGAGCGCGTTCAGGCTGTCAGCGCGGCGACGGACGAGTGGGGCGAGCGCGACGAGCGTGAACATGAACGCCGCGCGCACGACCGAAGGATGCGCGCCGACGGCGACGGCGAAAGCCCAGAGCGGCACGACGGCCAAGAGAAGTTGCACGAAGGTGCGGCGCGTCAACCTGCGCGCGAGCCAGAACGCGAGCGCCCCGAGGAAGCTGACGTGCAACCCGCTGATGACGAGCACGTGGAACGTCCCGCCTTCGCGGAAGCGCTCCGCCGCCTCGCGCGAGAGCCCGTAGCGGTTGCCGAGCATCGCCGCCTGCAGCACGCCCGCCGTCTCGAGTGAAAAAGTTTCCGTCAGGCTCCCGTGCAGCGCCGCGCGCCACTCGTCGAGCCAGACGAGCGGCAGGAACACGCGCTCGTCGTCGAGTCGCTCGACGACGAGCGGACTCTTGATCGTGCCAGCCGCATCGAAGCCCTGCCGTTCGAGGAATTCCGTGCGCGAGTTCGCGCCGGGGTTGCGAAACTCCTCGGCGCGCTCGAACGCCGTCAAGACGCCCACGCGCGCGCCGCGTCTCAGTTCCAAAGCGTCGTAGCGCGCGTAAGTCTCCGCATCGCGCACGGGCGCGAACAGCTCGACCGCGCCCGAGGCTTGTTCTTCACGCCCACCGTGCCTGACGCGCTCGACATTCAGTTCGACGAAGAAGCCGTCCGGCGCGACCTCCGGCGCGCGCGCCACAACGCCCGTCAACTCCACGGGTTCGCCCGCCGCGACGCGCCCGCCCTCGACGAGCCGCCGCAAACGATCCGCCGCCACGTCGCGCCTCTCGACGCACGCGAGCGCCGCGCCCGCGCACACAAACGCCCCACAGGCGAGTGCCGTGGCGAGGCCCAGCTTTCGTCTGGCGAGCGCGAGGAGGGCGAGCGTCGAAGCAGCCGCGCAGGCGACGACAACCGCGACGGGCGAGAAACCGGCGACGTGCGCGACGAGGACGCCCGCGGCGAACGAGGCGGCGAGCGCCGCGAGCGGCTGAGCGCAGAAAGGCGATCCGTGAGGGCTGACCGTTGGCATCGTGCGGCGGCGCGTTTACGTGTTGACGAGCGTGAGGCTCGCAGGCGACCGAGCGTGGGCACAGTGTGCGGCGCGGCGTTTAATTTGGCAACCGAATTTTTCGGCGCGAAGTCTGCCGCGCCGGACGGGGCATGATTGCGCCTCTCGTCTGACAAGTTGTTGGACGGAAAGGTGTTGACAAGCAACCCGCACCGCAATACTATTGCGCGCGATTTCTCAAAAGCTTTAGTAACTGCCTCGCCCAAGTTTTAGGCTCTATGCCTGCAATCGTTCGGGAGCGGTCTCGGAAGAGCCCTCGCCGGATCGCGCTCGAAAAC
Organism: Pyrinomonadaceae bacterium; assembly: GCA_045807785.1. GTDB lineage: Bacteria > Acidobacteriota > Blastocatellia > Pyrinomonadales > Pyrinomonadaceae > JAIVGV01. The sequence goes on along the minus strand of JBJMGS010000002.1, from coordinate 10,913 downwards.
TCTAACGGAGAACTGACATGAGACTCGTGAGAAGAACTCTACTCGTCGCGTTGATTGCCCTGTCGCTGTGTGCCGCATCGTCGGCGCAGAGGCTGCGCCCAGAGGACGACCCGCGCAACCAATCGCCGACCGTCGGGACGGGCGGACCAGAAGGCGGGCCGACGGGGCTCTTCACCATCTACGACGGGCAGACACTGCGCAGAGGTGAGTTTACCTTCAGCATCGCTTACAGCAATTACGATCGCGATCCCGGCAACGTTGACATCGCGGACGTCCCGTTGAGTTTCAACGTCGGGCTGACGAACCATCTAGAGTTGTTCTTCAAGACGAACGGCTATCGCGGCATCAAGGTCAACAGCCCGCAGAACCTGTCGAGCTTCTACCTGCCGAACTCGCAGTTGTACATCTCAGTACCCACCCGCGTTCAAACCACCACCCCTTCAGGAGTGACGGTTAGCTTCGTCAATGGTCCCGTCCAACTCGCGAGCGGGGCGGCGATCATCCTCGCGCCGAACGGACCCAACGTCGGGAACATTGCGGGTCAGTCGGTCTTCCGCCCGGTGGGCAACCAGCCCTTCGTGCAGTTCCCGTTCGTCGGCGGCTCGGCGGGCACATTCGGTCAGGGACCCGGCAGCCTCGGCTCGCTCTTCGGCTTCCCCGGCTTCAACGCGCAGATCGGCGTGCCGACTGGCGGCAGCAGCAACTTCGGGTCGGCGTCGAACTTCCCCGGCATGGGTTCGCCGGTCGGCTCGATCCTGCCGGGCATCGTCTTCGCGACGACGGTGCTCCCGGCGACTGCGCTCACTCAGCCGCAGATCGTGCCCGTCTCGTTCACCACACAGCCCTCGTACCTGCCCGACGCGCCGTTCATCAATCGGCTCTACGGCGAGTCGAGTTTCACGGACTACGTCGTCGGCGCGAAGTGGCGCTGGACGGGGCTCGACAACCCGCTCGGCGTCGGCATCATCCCGTTCTACCGCTTCTACCCCGACCGCGCCAACGACTTGAAAGGCTTCAACCAGTTGCAGCGCGGCGCGAGTCCAGGCGCGAACCTCGGCGACTTCGGACTGATCGGCTTCATCGACGGTCGCCTGACCAAGCACGTCAACGTCTCCGCCAACGGCGGCTACATCTTGAACAGCAACCCCAAGGGCGACTTCGGCGGCAACGAGGCGACGCTGCTCGACCGCCCCGACGAGTTGATCGCGGGCGTCGGCTTCGACTTCCCCCTCAACAAGCACTTCCAACCCATCTTCGAGTTGAAGTCCGTGCATTACATGGCGGGTCACACGCCGAACGCCTTCCCGAACAACCCTGTGGACGGGCTCGCGGGCATCAAGGTGTACCCGCGCCGCTGGTGGGGTTTCGGCGCGTGGTACCGCCTCCACATGAACTCGCAGAACACTGATCACCTGAACGCCGGGACTGACACCAACGTCAATATCAACCAGCTCTCCGGCGTCTTCGTGCCGGGGCGCGGCGTCGTCATCGTGCCCGGCACGACTCGCCCCGCCACGTCCGGCGGATTCCCGCTCGGCTTCAAGCCCTCCGAGGACCCGCATGGCTTCGGCTTCCAGTTCTTCGCCGGACACCGGAACCTGCGCGCGCCCACTGTCTTGCCGAACAACCCGCCGACCGTGACGGTCTCGGCCTCGCAGGCGCGTGTGACCTTAGCCGCGCAGTGCGGTCCTGACATGATGGCCGACCCGTCATGCACGCCAACGGGTTCGACCGTCAACCTGACGGCCAACGCCTCGGACCCTGACGGCGACACGCTGCTCTACACGTGGTCGACGACCGGAGGCAGGATCACGGGTGACGGGGCGAACGTGACGTGGGACTTGTCGGGCGCGGCGCCCGGCACCTACACGGCCAACGTCGAAGTTGACGATGGCTGCGGCTGCATCGCCTACTCTTCGACCACCGTCGTCGTTGACCGCTGCAACTGCGTGCCGACGCCGGTGCCGCCGACGCCAGTGCCGACGCCGGTGATGACGCCGACGCCGGCGCCTCCGCCGGCTCCGACGCCGACGAAGTTCGACCAGTACGGGAACATCCCGCGCAACGACGTCAAGGCCCGTCTGGACAACTTCGCCAACGAGTTGCAGGCGCAGCCCGGCGCGCAGGGCTACATCATCGCCTACGGTGGTAGGAAGGGTGTGGCTGGAGAGGCGCAGCGCCGTGCGGACTTCGCCAAGGACTACCTGGTGAACACGCGCGGTGTGGATGCCGGCAGACTCGTCACTCTCGATGGCGGCTTCCAGGAGGAGGCTTCGACCGAGCTGTGGATCGTGCCGACGGGCGCGACGCCGCCGACGGCCTCTCCCACTGTCGACGCCTCGCAGGTGCAGACCACGAAAGCGCCGACCAGACGCAGAGGCTCCAGACGTAGAAGAGATGACGAGGAATGACCCTTAAACCCTCACGCCCATTTCACTAGGGCGTGACCTGAACCGAGAGCGGGCGACGATCTCAACGGATCGTCGCCCGCTCTCTTTTTATCTTCCTTATCTGCAACACGCGTCGCACGTCCGGCGTGCGCGGCATTTAAGAGTACAACCGCCACGCTTCCGTTGAACATCGAAAAGCTTTAAGCTACTCTCCTCCGTTTCGCGCCGGGCCGGCGCGGCACGCGGAAAGCCGACAGAGTTAAACGCGACCGAACGCACAGAGGAAGAAGATGACCCGGTTGATGAAAAAAATATTTCTGCTCTTCGTAATCATCTCACTCGCCGCTACCTTCGCGCCGCTTCCGCCCACGGCTCGCGCCGAGACGCACCTCGACGCCACGGCGGACGCCGCGCAGCGGCAGATCAACTGGACGGTCTCGGGGCCGATGGGCGGCGACGCGCGCGAACTGGCGATGGATCAGAACGACGCGCAGCACCTGTTGATGGGCACCATCGACGGGCAGATTTACGAGACGCGCGACGGGGCGAAGACCTGGTCGCGCATCAACAGTTTCAACCACCCCGGACGCTATGTCGATAACATCATCATCGATCCGCGCGACCCGCAGACGATCTACGTCGGGATGCACAAGCACACCGAGCCGGGTGGCTTCTTCAAATCGACGGACGGCGGGCAGACCTGGAAAGAGTCGGGGGAGCTGAAGACCGAGGCGATTCACTCGCTCACGCAGTCGCCATCGAATCCCAACATCCTCGTCGCGGGCTCGAACCGCGGCGTCTATCTGTCGCGCGACGCGGGCGCGTCATGGGAACAGTTGCCCACTGCGAGCTACCCGGACATCCGCAACGTCGAGTCGCTCGCCGTCGATCCGCGCAACAACGATCACATCTACATCGGCACGTGGCATCTTCCCTGGAAGACGACGGACGGCGGCAAGACTTGGTCGTCAATTAAGACGGGCATGATCGACGACTCGGACGTCTTCGCCATCACCATCGATCAGCGCAACCCCGATCACGTCGTCGCCTCGGCGTGCAGCGGCATCTACGAGTCGAAGAACGCCGGCAACCTGTGGCGCAAAGTCCAGGGCATTCCGTCTCAGTCGCGCCGCACGCGCGATCTCTTACAGCACCCGTCTTTGCCGAACGTCATCTTCGCGGGGACGACCGAAGGGTTCTGGCGGTCTGTCAATGGCGGCGACTCGTGGATGCTCACCACTTCGCGCCAGCTCGAAATCAACTCCATCGCCGTCCACCCCAAAGACCCGAACACGATCTACATCGGGACGAACAACTACGGCGTCATGATCTCGCGCGACGGCGGCAAGAACTTCGTGCCCTCGAACGACGGTTATTCGGGCCGCCTCGCCTACTTCATCCTCCCCGACCGCGAGAAGCCGGGGCGCGTGTACGCCTCGACCATTAACACGGCGCTCGGCGGCGGCTTCTTCTTCGTCTCGAACGACAGCGGGACGACGTGGCAGCCCTCGATGCGCAACATGCCCAACCGCCTGATCGCCTACTCGGTCTTACAAGATCGCGACGACGCGAACACGATCTATCTGGGGACGAACCTCGGCGTCTATCGCTCGCTCGACCGCGGCGCGTCCTGGGCTCCCGTCGGCTCGCCTGGAGACAACGCGGCGCCCCCCGTCAGGAAGAAGAGACCGGCGCGGCGCGCTCCAGCCGCGGGGCGCGGCGCGGCCACGGCGGCCACAACGGCGCGTGCCGCTTCGACCGGCGCACGCGCTTCGTCTTCGGTCACGCGCGGCAACAACTCTACGGCGCCGCAGGAGGCGCGACCGGCGCCGCCGACGCCCGCGACGCAGCGCGTCCAGCCCGATCCGATGATGAAGCGCGCGCAGGGCATCCTGGGGAGCTTGGGCTACAGCGTCGGCGAGCCGGACGGCGTGGCGGGCACCCGCACGGTCGCGGCGCTGCGCCGCTTCCAAGCCGACAAAGACTTGCCGCAGACGGGTCGTCTGGACGAGGCGACGCTGAACGCCCTCGGCTTGGGCGGCGGCAAACAGACCGTCGAGGAAGCCAAAAGCGTGCAGACCGCGCCCATCGGATTGACGGACACGATCAACGCGCTCACGTACCTCTACGAGGAGGGCGGCGGCGTCAAGATGCTCGCCGCGACGAACAAGGGGCTGTATGAGACGGTCGCCGCCGATCCGTCGAAGGGCTGGGTGAAGGTTCCTTTCGGCGCGGGCCTAGACGAGCGCGCGCTGTGCGTCTCGACCCACCCGCAGGACGCGCGGACGATCTACATCGGCACGGCGAACTCCGGCGTGCTCGTCTCGCACGACAGCGGCGGGACGTGGCAGAAGGTCGCCGACGTGTCGGCGGCGGCGCCCGTCAACGTCATCGAGCAAGACCCGACGCGCCCCAGTTACATTTACGTCGGCACGACGCAGATGCTCTTCATGTCGCACGACGGCGGCGGGCGCTGGGAGCGGCGCGGCGGCAACCTGCCTTACGGGAGCTTTACCAGCATCCTGATTAACCCGCAGAACCCGGACGAGATTTTCGTCGGCAGCGCGTTTGAGAACCCGGACAACAACGGCGTCTTCCACTCGGTGGACGCGGGCGTGACGTGGAAGCGCGTCGATCCGGAACTACCGAGCCGGCGCGTCTGGGCGCTCGCCTTTGACACGAACAACCCCGGCAGGCTCTTCGTCGGTTCGCACTCGGCGGGCGTGTACGTCGCGCAGCGGGACATGGGCGCGGCGGCGGCGGTCGCAAAATAGCAAGTCGTCAAGCGTCAATCGTGAATCGTCAATCGAGGCTAGTCGTGACCCGCCTTGAGCCGTGAAACTCAAGGCGGGTTTTCACGATCTGTGATTCGCGTTTAACGGCTGACGATTCACGATCCACGCCCCCATCGCCTTGACATGGTTACGCTTCGCCGTGTACATTGCCGACCTATCCGGTCTATTGATGCCGGTGATTGTCGGGTCACGCGGGTGATCCTCGGGTAAGACGGACATCGAAAACATTTTCATCCAAACTTCCTCGACGGCTCGCATCCCGCCTCCCCAAAGCCTCCGACAATCACCCCCGACATTGCCAGCAGTCCGACGCGCCGCCGAGTGCGCCCGTGCCGTCCTGCTCGCCGTTGTAGCCTCGGAGACTCGGATCGGCGCGTGCACGTGTGTGCGCGCGCGACGTAAGTAGGAGCCCAAGGAGTCCGCATGTCCACTGAAGAGATAAAGCCGCAGGGCGGCGAAACCGAAACCGACAACACACCGGCGCAGGGCGCGCAGCCGTCGCCCGCCGCCGCCTCGACGAACGCCGAGTCGCAGCCCGCCGCAAGCGCGGGCGCGGCCGCCTCGACCGCCTCCGCGCAAGCGCCCGCCGCCGCCGCCCAATCGCCCGCCGCAGCGCCACTGCAACTGGGCGATCAGGACGACGAGGACGAAGCGCGCCCGAGCGGCGACTTCGACTTCGGCGCGATCCTCGATCAGTACGAGCAGGAGCAGGCGCAATTTCAGGAAGGCGCGGTCGTCAAGGGCATCGTCGTCGGCGTCACCGACCGCGGCGTGATGATCGACTTCGGCTTCAAGTCCGAGGGTGTCGTCCCCGCCGAAGAGTTCACCGAGAACGGCGAATTGACGGTCAAGCGCGGCGACGAGGTGGAAGTGCTCGTCAAGACGATGGAGTCGCAGGAGGGCGTGCCCGTGCTCTCGCGCGCCGACGCGCTGCGGATGCGCGCGTGGGACGATCTCGAAGTCGCTTACCGCGACGGCGCGCCCGTCAAGGGCAAGATCGTCGAGCGCGTCAAGGGTGGCCTGCGCGTGGACGTGGACGGCGTGGCGGCGTTCCTGCCCGGCTCACAGATCGACGTGCGCCCGGTCAGAAATCTCGACAGCTTCCGCAACCAGGAGATCGAGGCGAAGGTCATCAAGCTCAACCGCAAGCGCTCGAACGTCGTGCTCTCGCGCAAGGCGCTGATGGAGGAGCAGAACTCCGGCAAGAAGGAAGAGACGCTCGGCAACCTCGAAGAGGGCATCATCGTTGACGGTGTGATCAAGAACCTGACCGACTACGGCGCATTCGTGGACCTGGGCGGCATCGACGGCTTGCTCCACGTCACCGACATGAGCTGGGGGCGGCTGCAAGACCCCGGCGACATGTTCCGCGTCGGCGAGAACGTGCAGGTCAAGGTCTTGAAGTTCGATCGCGAGCGCGAGCGCGTCTCTCTGGGCTTCAAGCAACTGTTGCCCGACCCGTGGGAGAGCGTTGATGAGCGGTTCATCATCGGCAGCCGCGTCAAGGGCTCCATCGCGAGCGTGACCGACTACGGCGCGTTCGTCGAACTCGAACCCGGCATCGAGGGGCTCGTCCACGTTTCCGAGATGAGCTGGTCGAAGCGGATGAAGCACCCGTCGAAGATGGTCAACATCGGCGATCAGGTGGAGGCCGAAGTTCTCGGCGTCGATCCCAAAGCGCGGCGCATCAGCCTCGGCATGAAGCAGATTCAGCCGAACCCTTGGGACACGCTGCGCGAGCGCTATCAGGTCGGCACGCGCGTGCGCGGTCGCGTCCGCAACCTGACGGACTTCGGCGCGTTCGTCGAAGTCGAAGAAGGTGTGGACGGGCTCGTCCACGTGACCGACATCTCCTGGAACAAGCGCATCAAGCATCCGGGCGAGGTCTTGAAGAAGGGGCAGGAGATCGAGGCGGTCGTCACCAACATCGACACGCAGAACCGTCGCCTCTCGCTCTCGATCAAGGACACCGAGCCGAGTTCGTGGGACAAGTTCATCAACGAGCACAAGCCGGGCGACATCGTCCACGGGCGTATCACACGCTTCGCCAACTTCGGCGCGTTCGTCGAACTAGCCGAAGGTCTCGAAGGCCTCTGTCACGTCTCGGAGCTGTCCGAGGAGCGCGTCGAGAAGCCGGAGGACGTGGCGAAAATCGGCGACGAGATGGACTTCCGTATCCTGCGCATCGAGCCAGAGAACCGCAAGATCGGTCTCTCGGCCCGCGCCGCGAAGTCCGACGAGCCCATCTCCTACGACACGAAGAGCTATTCAACCGAAGCGAAGGGCGGCATGGCTTCGCTCGCGGAACTCGCCAACCTCGGCTTCGGCACGAGCGCCGCGGCGGCGTCAACGTCGGGCGGCGCAGCGTCGTCAACCGGCGTGGAGAAAGCTTCGGGCGGCGACACTGCGGCGGCTCCGGCTAATGAAGCGGGCGACGCTGAGGAGGCTGCGGGTGCTGTGGAGGCTGAAGCGAGCGCGCCCGCCGCGGAAGAGACTGCGCCGGCGGCAGAAGCGTCTGCGCCCGCGTCGGACGGCGGCGAAGGCTGAAAACCGGCGCGGGGTTGAGATTACGAACAGAGGGGCAGGGGCGAGGGCGCGCAGTTCTCGCCCCTGCCTTTCGCTTTAGCCGTCAACGCCTCTGCGAGGGCGTAAGCCGTTGTTAGAGTGCAGCTTGAGTATTGCGGGGAGTGGAAGGTTTCTGATACTGTAGGTCACCGACCTCAAGGGGCGGGCGGAAATTTTCGATAGGCCGTGAATCGGGATCGTCCGGCGGCGGACAGTATCATCCTGTTGCTTCGTGGTGAGGTGACATGACAATGACGAAAGCAGAGTTGGTCGAGGACGTGGCGCGCGCGGCGGAGCTGACGAAAAAAGACGCCGAGCGGCTGGTCGAGATCGTCTTCGAGAGCATCATCGACACGCTCAACGGCGGCGAGAAGATCGAGCTGCGCGGCTTCGGTAGTTTCCGCGTGCGCGAGCGCGGCGCGCGGCGCGGGCGCAACCCGAAGACCGGCGACCCCGTGGACATTCCCGCCAAGCGCGTGCCCTATTTCAAGCCCGGCAAAGAACTCAAAGAGCTGATCAACGACGCGAACGCTGCTCCCGCCACGTCCGCGACCCTCGACGGCGGCTCCGCAGCCTCTTCGACCAACGAGCCGGGCGGCGACACCGGCGAACAGACCCCGCCGCTCATGTAACGGCGCAGCGGACACTCCCGATCAAGGCGGTCAAAAACTTTGGACAGGCTGTGGTCTCCCTGGCGTTACCAGTACATCTCCGCGGCTGGGGGCGGGGAGGAGAAGAAAGATGAAGACTCCTGCGTCTTCTGCCCCATCGCCGCCGACCCCGCCGCAGACGAAAAGAACTTCGTCCTCCACCGCGCCCGACACAACTTCGTCATCCTCAATCTCTACCCCTACACCAGCGGCCACCTGATGATCGTGCCCTTCGAGCACGCCGCAGACCTCGACGCGCTTCCCAAAGAGACGACCGACGAGTTGATGGACTTGGCGAAGCGCGCGCAGAGAATCCTGCGCGACACCTACCGCCCGGAAGGCTTGAACTTCGGCATCAATCAGGGGCGCGCGGGCGGCGCCGGCGTCGCCGGCCACGTCCATCTCCACGCACTCCCGCGCTGGCTCGGCGACACGAACTTCATGACGACCGTCGGCGAAACGCGCGTCCTGCCGGAAGATTTATCGATGACTTACAAGAAGCTCCGCGGGAAGTTCTAGGCGCGACTTGAACGTCCCATCTCCCGCTACTCCGTACTGCTCGCAATTATGATCTGACACTCCGGGCCGGCATTCAAATGTTGACATAGTCTGCATTCAAGCTTACGCTCACCCCTCTTCGCGTAGACCTCGCAATGCAGACTGTCCTTAGTGCCCGACGAGTTGACTAGCTGGTGAAGCCTCGTTATCACCGGTCTCAAGAAATACGAAACTTCAGAACTGCCTTCTTAACCGGAACCTCAGCTGGAAGCATCATTCTGCTCTCGCCGCAGAATATCGTTGATACTTGCATTGGCCACCCGCGCTCGGGCGCGCACAATAAACACGCCCGAGCCTCTCACCACGGAGGACACACATGTCAGATCAAATCAACAACCAACTCAAAGCCACAGGGATCGCTCAAGTGCTCGTCGTGCTAGAGCCGCCCATAGCCGCAGCCGCTGCTTCTGCTACGGCTGCTAACGCAGCCGGCGGACTTGCCCTGTCTGCGGCGACAGCGCGCGCCCCAGAACTCTCAGGCATCGAGAACCATTTTCAGAATTCGGAGTTAAGCATGAACAGTGCCTTAGCGAGGGCGGGGATGACGCGCGTCGCGTCAACAGGGTTCGCCGCCGCTTCCGCCTCGCGCCGGGCGAAAACGCCCCCGGCTGTTCTGCACTTCCCCAATTTAGGTCTGATGCTCGGGACTGTCACTCGCGAGGGATTGACTGGGTTGCGCGCCGACCAGCGTGTCGCCAAAGTCATGGCTGCCCCCCAGCCCAGGCTGATTCGACCTGTTCACGTCGCCGCTGCCAAGCTGACGACGAAGACGACGTGGGGCATTGAATTTCTACAAGTTCCGAAACTCTGGGATCAGGGGCTGACAGGAAAGGGCATCCGCGTCGCCCACTTAGACACGGGCGCAGATGGCAAACACCCGTCGCTCAAGAAAGCGATAGCGGCATTCGCTGAGTTCGACTCTTTCGGTATGCAGGTGAGTCCAGACCCTGCGCCGTTTGACACCGCTGAGCATGGGACGCACACCGCCGCAACGATTGGTGGACGTCCGGCCCTGGGCCGCTCCATTGGCGTCGCGCCCGGCTGCGACATCGCGAGTGCCATCGTCATCGAGGGCGGAAACGTCATTGCGCGCTTACTGGGCGGAATGGATTGGGCGGTGTCGCAAAAGGTTCGCATCCTGAGCATGTCGCTCGGCATCCCCTTCAGCCCGCCTATGACCGAGTTCCTGCCGATCCTGCAAATCCTTCGGGCGCGCAATGTCCTCCCCGTCATCGCCGTCGGCAACGAAGGGGCGGGCACCAGCCGTGCGCCGGGGAATCACCCGGAGCCGATCTCGGTGGGAGCTGTCGATAGCAAAGGGGTGGTCGCCGACTTCTCCTGTAGCCAGCGTTTCATTCGTCCCGTCGATCCGCTTGTGCCTGACCTGGTTGCTCCAGGTGTTGACATCATCTCAGCCAAGCCGGGCGGCGGTCATCAGTCTATGGATGGGTCTTCGATGGCAACGCCACATATAGCCGGACTGTGCGCGCTTCTCTTCGAGGCTGCGCCCAACTCCACGATTGCTGAGGTGGAGAACGCTATCTACACGTCTTGCACGATGGCGAGCATTCCGCAAGAGCGCGGCAACCGTGGATTCCCCAACGCGGTGCGCGCACTAGCCGCCCTCACCGGGGTCAATGCTGATATTTCGACGAAGGGGACTGCACCGAAAGGCGGAACTAAAGCTCCAAGCAAAACAGCCAAGAAGTCGGGCAAGAAAGCAGGTAAGAAAACTTCCAAGAAATCGAGCGGTAAGGGGGCGAAGAAGAGTAGCAGCAAGAAGAAGTGAGGCGTCCCGTAATGGCTTGAACTGACACCACACGCTTTGTGTTCAGCCATCCGACTTATTCGGCTCACATACACGTAGCCCCAACGGATGCGCGCATCCGTTGGGGCTACGTGTATGTGAGCCGAATAAGTCGGATGGCTGAACACAAAGCGTGTGGTGTCAGTTC
>JBJMGS010000001.1:0-1516 GCA_045807785.1 Pyrinomonadaceae bacterium | reverse complement strand
TCAGGCGGTACTCGGTCTTGGGCGTGCGCCCGTCGAAATACTTTTCGCAGGCGACGTACTTCGCCTCTTCCAGCTTGCGCGCGTGGACGCTCAAATTGCCGTCGGTCGTTTTGAGCGCGTTCTTCAACTCGTTGAAAGTCATCCGCTCGTGGACGGCGAGCGCGCTGACGATGCCGAGCCGGAGGCGCTCGTGGATGAGCCGCTCCAACTCGGTCGGATCGGGTTCTTTCGCCGTCGCCGCAGCAGCAGCCGCGCGCGCCGTAGTCGTGGCAGTGCGCCCGACGGCGCGCAGGTTCGCCTCGGCGGCGCGAGATTTTCTCTGAGGCTGTTGTTTGAGTGCCGACTGTTTAGCCACCGTGTCTCCTTGCGATGATGAAACCAAAAGTCACGTGCAGCGCGCCGAAGCCCGCCGCGAGCAGCGCGTTCGCCTGCGCCCACGGCAGGAACGCCGCACCTGCGCCGAGCAGCATGAAGCACAAGCCCATGACGGGCACGATCTGCACGGAGAAAGCCCCGCCCGTGACGACGCCCGCCCCGTAGAGCAGCAGCCACGTGGCGGGGATGATCGAGACGAAGCCCGAGCGGAAGAGGGCGACGGTGAGCAGAGCCCCTGCGAAGAGCGGCGGCGAGAGGTTGATGGCGAGTTTCCGGCCCGGCTTCGAGAGCAGCGACTCTTCGCGCGCACGCGCCTTGCGCCACATCGTCGCCCCGGCGATGGCCGCCGAGAGCAAGGCTTCGACGAGCCACACGAGCAGCCAGCGGCGCACGTTGTGCTGTCGGTAAGCGACCCACGAGGCGGCGAGCGCCGTCACGCCGATCAGGAATTGACCCCACCCCGAGACCGCCGTGAAAGACGCCGCGCCCTCCATCGTCTCGCGGATGAAGCGCAGGTTGTCCATCGCGCGCGCGTGGAGCGCGGGCGGCTCGCTCTCGGCGACCGCGGGCGGGCTGACTTGTCTGAGGACGGTCATCTTCGGCGCAGGATACGCCCGCCGCCACGGTCATGTCAAGTTCTTTGCCTGATAAAGCAAAAGCGGCTTTGCGCGGCGACGGGCGGGCGCGGAAATTTTGCGCTAAACTTTGCCGCGCGACGAAGTGTGCGAAGAAAACTCATGAACGACGAGACAACCACGACGACGGCGGCGAGCGCGCCGTCAGAGGCGAGCGCAGCCTTCGTCGCCGGGGGCGAGCGCGTGCGGGAGTTCCGGCTGGCGAACGGCCTGAAAGTCCTTTTGGTCGAGAACAACGTCGCGCCGGTCGTGACGGTGTGCGTGCTCTACCGGGTCGGCTCGCGCAACGAGGCGGTCGGGCACACCGGCTCGACGCACCTGCTCGAACACATGATGTTCAAGGGCACACCCGAGTTTAACAAGGCTCGCGGCACGCAGATCGCCGCCACGCTCCAGAAGATCGGCGCGGACTTCAACGCCACCACCTGGTACGACCGCACGAACTACTTCGAGACTGTGCCCTCGGATCAGCTCGATCTCGCCCTGCGCCTCGAAGCCGACCGGAT